>NZ_JBHSBY010000034.1:0-192266 GCF_042650905.1 Pedobacter jamesrossensis
AGATCCATCCAAGGGCTCTCTAGTAACTAAAAGACTCAAGGCTGGATGGGACAATCAGTATCTATTGCAAGTGTTTAACCAAATTTAAGTGCGTTGACCCTGGATGCTAAATGAACATTAACGCCTAAAACGAAGTTTTAGTTTGCCATTTATTCAGTATCTAAAACTGTAGATTTTTAGTGATTGGTACGAAATTTAGTAAAGCGACGTTAATAAATCAATACTAAACCTAAAAAATACCTGGATGAAAAAACAAATTACGATTCTTAGTCTCCTTTTTATAGCAACTGCAACATTATTTTCATGCAAAAAGGATACAACATCTTTAAAAGCCAGAATAATTGGCAAGTGGACTGTAAATAAAATTGTAGTAAGTGGAAATTCAGATGCATCACTTAACGGAACTTTTAATTATACAATTAATGATTATTTAGATTTCAAGGCGAATGATGATGACCAGGTTGAATTAAGTTTAACCAATCAGCGAACAATTGGTAGCTATGTTATTTCCCTTGGAAATGATTTTAATATGGTTTTTCCAGAGGGCACCTCATACTGTACCGTTTCTACATTATCGGGTTCACAGCTTCAGTTTACTGCTAAAATCGATAAAACGAATATCATTAAAGTTTATACCTTAACGAGATAAAAATATTAATCCCCGATTATTTGCTTGCGCCATTGGTTGTGATATCAATGGCGCATTTTTTTGAGTGCTTTTTCTTCATGAGATCTGTATTTCCTTAGCAAAATATTAAAAATTAATCTGTTTTTTTAAGCCCCTTAATTTCCGTAATTTTGCCCCTTTAAAAATTTAAAACTTGCAATGGATTACCAATTCAAAGAAATAGAACAAAAGTGGCAGAAATTTTGGGCAGATAATCAAACCTTTAAAGCCGAAACTGATTCTACAAAACCAAAATATTATGTTTTAGATATGTTCCCTTATCCATCGGGAGCAGGTTTACACGTTGGTCACCCACTGGGTTACATTGCATCAGATATTTTTTCGAGATACAAACGCCTTAAAGGCTTCAACGTATTGCATCCAATGGGTTACGATTCTTTCGGATTACCTGCAGAGCAATATGCTATACAAACCGGTCAACACCCGGCCATTACCACCGAGGCAAACATTGCAACTTACCGTCGCCAGCTAGACCAAATTGGTTTTTCTTTCGATTGGAGTCGTGAAGTTCGAACCAGCGAGCCATCTTATTACAAATGGACGCAGTGGATTTTTATGCAATTGTTCAATTCTTGGTACAACATCGAAAACGATAAGGCAGAAGATATTTCTACTTTAATTGAAAAATTCAATGCATCAGGCTCTGCCGATGTAAAAGCTGTTTGTGATGAAGATACCACAGAATTTTTGCCAAGCGATTGGGCAACCTTTACCGAAGAAGAAAAGCAAGAAGAATTATTAAAATATCGCTTAACTTACTTAAGAGAAAGTACTGTAAACTGGTGCCCGGCTTTGGGTACAGTTTTGGCCAACGATGAAGTTAAAGACGGTTTTTCTGAACGTGGAGGTTTTCCTGTTGAGCAAAAGAAAATGATGCAGTGGAGCATGAGAATTACCGCTTATGCCGATAGACTTTTGCAAGGTTTAGATACCATCGATTGGCCTGAACCAATAAAAGAAATGCAACGCAACTGGATTGGAAAGAGTGTTGGTGCGAGTGTGAAGTTTCCTTTAAGCCTCACCCCAGTCCTCTCCTTCGAGGAGGGTCGGGGTGAGGCTTGTATAGAAGTTTTCACCACCCGGGTAGATACCATTTTTGGTGTTTCATACCTAGTTTTAGCACCAGAGCATGAATGGGTTGCTGAATTGACTACGCCTGAACAAAAAGAAGAAGTTGAGAATTACATCGCTCAAACTAAAAAGAAATCGGAATTAGACCGCATGGCGGATACTAAAACTGTTTCGGGTGCTTTTACTGGTTCTTACGTAATTAATCCGGTAAATGACGAGCGTGTTCCTTTGTGGATTGCAGATTACGTACTTGCCGGTTACGGCACCGGTGCGGTAATGGGCGTTCCAAGTGGCGACCAACGCGACTGGTTGTTTGCAACGCATTTCAACTTACCAATTATTCAAATTTTAGATGGTCAGAAAGATATTGATGTTCAAGCCGATAATACCAAAGAAGGAAAATATATTAACTCTGGTTTCATTAATGGCTTAACTTATAAAGAATCAGTTCCATTTTTAAACAACTGGTTAGAAGAAAATAAAGTTGGTAAAGCGAAGGTTAATTTCCGTCAGCGTGATGCGATTTTCGGTCGCCAGCGTTACTGGGGAGAACCAATTCCTGTTTACTTTAAAGAAGGTTTACCATACCTGGTAAAAGAAGAGGAATTACCTTTAATCTTACCAGAAATTGATAAATATTTACCAACTGAAACCGGTGAGCCACCATTAGCAAGAGCCGAGAACTGGACACCAAAAGATGGTGATCATTACGAATTAAGCACCATGCCGGGTTGGGCTGGCAGTAGCTGGTATTGGTACCGTTATATGGATGCAAATAATAGTAACGATTTAGCATCAAAAGAAGCCATTGAATACTGGCAAGCTGTAGATTTATACATTGGAGGTTCTGAACACGCAACTGGTCACTTATTATACAGCCGTTTCTGGAACAAGTTTTTGAAAGATTTGGGATATACCAAAGAAGAAGAGCCTTTCAAAAAATTGATTAACCAGGGGATGATTCAGGGTAGAAGTAATTTCGTCTATCGTATTAATGATGAAAACGGAAAGCCAACTAATATTTATGTTTCTTCTGGATTAAGAAAGGAATACAAAACTTCTGCTTTACACGTTGATGTGAATATTGTAGAAAACGATGTACTTGATTTAAACAAATTCAAGGCATGGAGAGAAGAATATGCAAATGCAGAATTTATTCTTGAAGGTGGAAAATACATCTGCGGTGTTGAAGTAGAAAAAATGTCGAAATCAAAATTCAACGTGGTTAATCCCGATGATTTGATTGAGCGTTACGGCGCCGATACTTTGCGTATGTACGAAATGTTTTTAGGCCCGCTGGAGCAAAGTAAACCTTGGAATACCAATGGCATTGAAGGTGTGTTTAAGTTCTTGCGTAAATTCTGGAGATTATTCCACAATGATGCTTGGGAGTTTACCGTTTCTGATGCAGAGCCAATTAAAGCAGAATTAAAAACCTTACATAAAATCATTAAGAAAGTGCAAGATGATATTGAGCGTTTCTCGTTTAATACTTCTGTTTCCAGTTTCATGATTGCAGTTAATGAGTTAACTGATTTGAAATGTAATAAACGCAGTATTTTGCAAGATATGGTAATCATTCTTTCACCTTATGCACCACACATCTGCGAGGAACTTTGGATTCAATTAGGTAATGCGCCTGGAACTTTATCTAACACCCAGTTTCCGGTTTTTAATCCAGAGCACTTGGTAGAAGACGAATTTGCTTACCCGGTTTCTATTAATGGTAAAATGAAGATGAACTTGAATTTGAGCTTAACTCTGGCGCAACCAGAAGTGGAGGCTATTTTGTTAGCTGATGAGCAATTCATAAAATACTTAGACAGTAAAGCCCCTAAGAAAATCATTTTCGTAAAAGGAAAGATTATTAATGTGGTGGTTTAAGAAGCGAATGCTTACTTACTAAAGCAGAAAGTTTTCTGCATAGTTTTATAAAACAGAAGCCCTGAGTTATTGTGACTCGGGGCTTCTGTTTTTGTACTGTCGATATTGCGAAGCCGATTTTTCATGGGCTGAAACAATCTATTTCAATATTATCATTTGAAGGGAGTTGTTTCGTAGCTTGCAATGACTGCCATTTATGGGATTTACTTAAAAAGCTTCCTATACTTCATTGCCGTGGTGTTTCAGCCGACGGATTAAAAAACAAAACCACGAGCTGTATTACACAACTCGTGGTTTATATTTTAGGTTTTCGCTTTAGTCTTTCGGCTTTTGTCTTTCAGCTATTAAGCCTTCAACCTTCCAGCCCTCAGCCTTTACGAGGCTTTCCTTCTATTACCACCGAACTTTCTTTGTCCGCTAGCGTTACGAGGTTTGCCGCTCATGTTGCCATCGCCTCCACCACTTCTGCTGCCGCCGCCCCTATTACCACCACCGCCTTTCGATTGTGCCTGAGGTTTACGTTTAACCTGATTTTTAGCCATCATACTTTCCCAACTTAATGGATAAGGGTGGTCATCAACAACAGGTAGAGTAATTTTAATCAATTTCTGAATATCCAATAAGTATTCATTTTCTTCCGCATCGCAGAACGAAATTGCAATACCATTTGCACCAGCACGACCAGTACGGCCAATTCTGTGTACATAAGATTCTGGAATATTAGGTAATTCAAAATTGAAAACGTGAGATAATTGGTCGATATCAATACCACGGGCAGCAATATCAGTAGCTACTAAAACACGTATTTTTCTATCTTTAAAATCAGTTAAAGCACGTTGACGGGCATTTTGCGATTTATTCCCGTGAATAGCAGCCGATTTAACTCCAGCGTGTGCTAAATCCTTCACAATTCTATCAGCGCCATGTTTAGTACGTGTGAAAACTAAAGCAGTTTCAATTTTTTTATCATCCAAAAGGTGAATTAACAACTTCTTTTTATCAGGTTTATCAACAAAATAAACCGATTGAACAATGGTTTCAGCAGTTGAAGAAATTGGCGTAACCTCAACTTTCGTTGGGTTTGATAAAATCGTATTGGCTAACTTCTGTATTTCATCAGGCATGGTGGCCGAGAAAAACAATGTTTGGCGTTTAGCTGGTAACTTAGCAACCACTTTTTTTACATCGTGGATAAAGCCCATATCCAACATTCTATCTGCTTCATCTAAAACGAAAAGCTCGATTGTGCTTAGGCTGATAAAACCTTGGTTCATTAAGTCTAATAAACGACCGGGAGTAGCCACTAAAATATCAACACCTTTTCTTAAAGCTTCTACTTGCGAGTGTTGGTTAACACCCCCAAAAATTACCAACCGGCGTAAATTTAAATTACTTCCATAGGCTTTAAAACTTTCTTCAATTTGAATGGCAAGCTCGCGTGTTGGTGTTAAAACCAAGGCCTTAATGTTTTTTGTAGCCTTAGTGTTAATGTGTTTTTCGTGCAATAACTGCAACATCGGGATTGCAAAAGCAGCAGTTTTACCTGTTCCTGTTTGTGCACAGCCTAATAAATCTTTTCCTTTTAATATTGTTGGTATGGATTGCTCCTGTATAGGTGTAGGTTGTGTATAACCTTCTTTCTCAAGTGCCTTTAAAATTGGCTCAATGAGGTTTAATTCTTTGAATAACATGTATTTTTATCTGTAATATTTATCGAAGAAGCTAGAACAATCAATTGTTGAAGGACTAACTTGCGGAGAGAATATGCCATTCAGAATGGCAAGCCCATATTCCTGCTTCGGCGGCAAAGATACAAATTTATTATGGAAATGATAGGTTTTGAAAATTATTGAATTTAGAATGACTTGATGATATGAAAATTCAATCCTTATTTTTCCTCTTTAAACCTGCTGAAAAACAATAACGCTATTACACAAAGCGAAAAGCCAACTATACCATTTAATCGTAAACCGTAATCATTTCCTGGGTCTTTTCCATAGATGGTTAGCATAGCGAAAACAGCAATGCCTATAGTTTGCCCAAGCTTTACAAATAAATATTTAACGGCGAAGAACATTCCTTCGTGATTTTCGCCACTTTCCTGAGTATCTTTTTGAGCAATATCTGCCAGAATTGCGTTAGGTAATATGCCTAATGCGGCTAAGGGGAAGGATGCAAAAGCAACTAAAATATACATTTGGTTTGCAGGTGCGAATGGTAATTTTCCTAAAAAGAAAATAGTAACAAAAATTAAACTCAGAATGCCAAATGCAAATAGAACAAGATTTTTCTTTCCAAATTTTTTCGAACCATAGTTTATAAATGGATAAAATAACAGCGAAAGGAAAACCATAATTCCCATGAATTTACCGCCATCAGAGTCTGGTAAACCGAGTAAAACCGTTACAAAGTATAATAACCCGCTCGACATAATACTTAAGGCGGTGTAATATGTAAAATCAGAAATTAAATAATATTTGAAGTTTGCGTTTCTAAAAGTGCTTTTTATGGCTGGCAAAAGTGGTATATGCGATGGCGTGCTTTGAACATATTCCCGCTCATTAATAAAAACGATAGGTAAAACCATTACCAAGCCAGAGAAAGCACTTAAAGAAATAATAGTGTATTGTAAAGCTTCAAAACGGTTCGTAATATGAAATCCACTTTGAATTAAATCTGCGAAATTATTAATCAATGCGCCAAGAATCATTCCCAGTACAAAGCCAACTTGTTGTAATGTAGATAGTTTTACTTTTTCTTCGGCAGTATGCGTTAGTTCGGCTAGTAAAGCGTTATATGGAATAATATAGGTGGTAACCGCAATGAAAAAACCAGCCAAAACGAACGTTAACCACCATGCATTATTTACACTTTCTCCCTTTACCCAAGGATGAAAAACTAAACAACAGAAAATTACCGCAGGTAAAATTGCCCACTTCATTATTGGAAATCTTCTGCCTTTTGGGTTTGTACTTCTATCACTAACTGAAGCAATAAATGGGTCGTAAATGGCATCAATGAGTCGGCCCGATGCAGCAATAATAGATAAAAGATTAAAAGCACCGAATAATAGTAATTGAGGAACCAAAGGTGATAAGCCAGAATTGTTTGGAGGTAAATAGAAATAAGGCAGCATTACAATTATAATATTTGTCATAATACTCCAGCCCATCATTCCGGCCGCATAAGCAATTTTTTGTTTCCCTGAGAGTGCTTTATCCATTAACTAATTATAATTCTTTAGGTAAAGCAAGTTCCTATTTTTTATTGGTTAAATCGGCCCTGCTTTACATTTTATTTCGCTGCGCTCCATGCACATTCCAATCAGGTTTGTTTTAATAGCATTTTGCTGCTATTTAAGTGCAAAATGCTAATGTAAAAACAATTATTACCAAGCTACAGATTACAAAAATAATCTTTTAAATCTTGCGGTTTTAAGTTATTTGTGCTGCTCTTCGTTAATTAAACCAGGCAGAAGCGGTACTATCGAAAGCGATAAGCACAACAATTGCTTTTCAAATAAAATAATTATTTCCTGTTAAACAACCTATTGATAAAATAGACTGCCAAAAAGCCAATAAAAATATACAGCCCGTTAAGCGCTGCATTTGGGTCATCAGCATAAATACTAAAAGCTACAAAAGTATAGGCAGCAATAAATATGATTGGCAGAATAGGGTATAGTGGAACAGTGTATATGGTTTTTTTATCCAGATGTGCGGTACGTTTCCTGAGTATAAAAATTGTTGCTGCCGAGCTTGCCATGCTAATACTTTCTAAAAAAATTGTATAATTTAAAATCTTGTCGAAGGTTTTTGCGTAAAAAATGATTACTACCGTAATTAGTGTGAAAATAGTTAAGCTTAAGGTAATTACCTCTGTTTTTTTATTTATTTTACTAAAAATTTTGGGTAGAGCACCTTCTTCGCCCATAGCAAACATTGCCCTAGGGTTGCTTAGTAAGTTAACATTTACATAGCCCATTACCGAAACGAAAATGATTACCGATAGTAGTTTAAAACCAGCCGGGCCGAAGATTTTGGATGCTAAAATGGCAGCTATACTTTCTGCCGTTTTTAATTCTTCGAAACCTATAACTTTTACATAAACGTAATTAAGTACTAAATAAAGGATAATAATTATGGTTAAACCTATAATAATAGAACGCGGAATTACTTTTTTAGCTTCCTTAACTTCGCCACCGAAATTTATGGTTTGTGCGTAGCCTGCATAGGAGAAGGAAACTGCAATAAGACATAAACCTAATGCTTTTCCGTAATCAGACCAGGTAGGTAAAGCACCATTTGCCGTTTTAAAAACCGGACTGATGGTTTCAGTATTTCCAACGAAAAAGATAGCACAGATTAACATCAGTATTAATGCAATTTTAATTATAGTTAATACATTCTGTGTTTTTGCACTGGCTTTTAAACCCAATAAATTAATTAAGTAGAAAACTAAAATTGTGGTTATTGCAATAGCAACACGATAAAAATCAGTTTGCATATCAGCGGGTAAAATTATTTTACCCAAATATTCTGCACCAATAATAGAAATTGCCGCAACAGATGCGGCGCTCGAAATAATAACAATACAGTTAATTGCAAATGCGATAGATGGATGATAAGCTGCAGAGAAAATTTTATAATAGCCGCCAGTTACTGGATATCTGGATCCAATTTCCGCATAAGTTAGCGCACCACAAAAAGCAACAAAGCCACCGATAAACCATGCCAGATAAAACAATTCGGGTATTTGGGCTTTTGCAGCAACGTTAACAGGCGTACGAAAAATACCCATACCGATTACCAAACTAACCACAATCATGGATAAATCGAAGAGCGAAAGTTGCTTTTTTTGCTGCATTAATTTGCTGTTTAATTGAAAGAACGAAGATACGAATGATTATACTGTTTGAGGTAAGATGGAAAGACGTAAGATGGGAAATGGATATGGAAAAGAAAAAAAGGAACTTAAGGGAATGGCGGTTCCCCAATCTTACCTCTTATATTATTCATTGCTCATATCCTTTTTGTTGAAATTTTCATTTGCTAGCCTCAAAGAATAAATCTATTATTGTATAATATTTTGCTAATCGAGATTTGGGAAAATAAATAAGAATAAAAAAACTAAATTTCGATATCAAATCATCCCTAAATATTTGTCATGTTGAATGTTAAAGCTTGTTCCGAACATCCCTCGGTATGGCTGCTTTATGTTAAGCAAGGTTCAATCAACCTGATAAAAAACAACAAAACTTATGGCAGAAGTAATTTATAACGACGACAGTATTCGCTCATTAGATTGGAAAGAACACATTAGACTACGCCCCGGTATGTACATCGGTAAGCTTGGTGATGGCTCTGCGCAAGACGATGGAATTTATGTTTTGTTGAAGGAAATTGTAGATAACTCAATTGATGAGTTTGTGATGGGCACAGGAAAAACCATCGAGATTACAGTTTCTGAGCAGAAGGTAAATATTCGTGATTATGGTAGAGGTATTCCTTTAGGTAAAGTTATAGATTGTGTAAGCAAAATAAATACCGGTGGTAAATATGATAGTAATGCCTTCCAAAAATCTGTCGGATTGAATGGTGTAGGTACAAAGGCTGTTAACGCTTTATCTGCAAATTTTGTTGTTCAATCATATCGTGACGGAAAAACGAAAAAGGTAGAGTTTTCTAAAGGGGAAATCGTAAATGAGCAACCTATAATTGATACGACACAACGTAACGGTACGGCAATCACTTTTTATCCTGATGAAAGTATTTTTAGAAATTACCATTACATTCCTGATTTTGTAGAGAGCATGGTTTGGAATTACGTGTTTTTAAATACTGGGTTAACTGTAAATTTTAATAATCAAAAATATTTTTCGGAAAGAGGTCTTTACGATTTGCTTTCTAAATTTAATAAGCCAGAAGAAATTCGTTATCCGATTATCCACATGATTGGTAACGATATCGAAATTGCAATGACTCATGGTCAGCAATATGGCGAAGATTACCATTCTTTCGTTAACGGGCAACATACTACACAAGGTGGAACACACCAAGCTGCATTTCGTGCTGCTGTAGTAAAAACTGTTCGGGAGTTTTTTAAGAAAGAATTTGATGCGTCTGATGTTCGTTCTTCAATCATTGCAGCAATTTCTGTTCGAGTGCAGGAGCCAGTTTTCGAATCACAAACAAAAACTAAATTAGGTTCTCAGAACATGGGGCCCGAAGGGCCGTCAGTTGCTACATTCATCAATGATTTTGTTAAAAAAGAATTAGACGATTACCTGCACAAAAATCCTGATGTTGCCGATGCACTTTTAAAAAGAATTAATCAATCAGAACGCGAACGTAAAGACATTGCTGGTATTAAGAAACTAGCTAATGATAGAGCTAAAAAAGCATCTTTACATAACAAAAAACTTCGCGATTGTAAAGTTCATTTTAACACCACACACGAAAAACGTTACGAAACCACTTTGTTTATTACCGAAGGCGATTCTGCATCGGGCTCTATTACAAAATCTCGTGATGTGGACTGTCAGGCTGTTTTTAGTTTAAAAGGCAAACCGCTTAATTGTTACGAGTTAACCAAAAAAGTTGTTTACGAAAACGAAGAGTTTAACCTATTACAACATGCTTTAAATATTGAAGATGGCTTAGAAGGTTTGCATTACAACAATATTGTAATTGCTACAGATGCGGATGTAGATGGTATGCACATTAGATTGTTGATGATGACTTTCTTCCTTCAGTTTTTTCCTGATTTAGTAAAAGCAGGACATGTTTACATTTTACAAACCCCTTTGTTTAGGGTTCGAAATAAAAAAGAAACCATTTATTGTTATAGTGATGAAGAGCGCCGAAATGCAATCGAAAAATTAGGTAATAAACCGGAAATTACTCGTTTTAAAGGGTTAGGAGAAATCTCGCCTGATGAGTTTGGTTTGTTTATTGGAAAAGATATTAGGCTAGACCCTGTTATTTTGAAAGATCAAACCATAAAAAGTTTGCTTGAATACTATATGGGTAAAAATACACCCGATAGACAGCAACATATCATCAGAAACCTGCGTGTAGAGAAAGACGAAGCGGTAGAAGAACCTAAAATTATTGATGATGTAGCATAAATTTAGCGTTGATTTAATTGCAGAATTAAGTTAACCCATTGGAAACCCTCTAAAAGTTCAAGAGCTAAATATCTATTAGTCGTATTTTTAATCTTATTAATTTTCGGAATAAAAACAGGGTTATTCGTTAATTTCTCTAAAATATCTCTTTTAAAATCAGTAAATAAAGTTGTTCAGGTTCAGAACGATTTTACAAAATTAGATAGCTGTATTTTTAAGCTATACAATGCCGAAATAGCTGTAGAATGTTTATTGTTAGTGGATAGCGTAATTATTATAATCGGTTTGTCATCGAGACAAAGAGGTTTCTTTAATCATGGATACCCTTAAAAACCAAAACCAGAATGAAAAGGGATTATAGAAAGAATCGTTTGACGATCTTATAAGACAGAAAAGTTAAGAATATCTCGATTAATCTTATTAAGGTTGTCTGATAGTTTAATTAATTTTTTAATTCAGGTAGATAAAGATGTCGAAAAGATAAATCTGAAAAGTAAATTATTTACCACAAGGCAGTTTAAAAGGCATAATAAAAGTTGATACAATCAAGCCGTGGAATAGAGTTGACTAGAAAGATAAAAATAGTGAAAATTCTATAAAAAGAATATCCATATACTTGGCGTAATGGCGAATGTAATGCAAGCTAGCAAAAAAAATACCTAGAATCAGGAATGAATGAGCTAGTTCTAAAACCATTTCTTGAAAAAGAAACTTTTAGAAAAAATGATTAAAGCATTAAGATAAAATAGCAATTCTGACAGTAAATGCTTCTAATCTTTGGGTGCATTAACAGTATCTTCAGGGTGTTGAGGTGGTAATATATCAACCTTTTTCTCTACAATTGTTATTTTAGTAAATACAGCATATTTACTTGGCTCAATTCCACCATCATATTTCTCTGCATAAGCTTGTGTAAACTCTGCCCCGAAATATAATATTATAGAAGTGTAATATATCCACAGTAGAATAACAATAATGGAGCCTGCTGCTCCAAATGCAGAAACAGTGCTTCCTTTTTCAATGTAAATGCCGATTAAATATTTGCCTAAACTAAACAATAACGCTGTAAAAAGTGCGCCAATAATTGCAGATTTCCACTTAATTTTAACATCTGGAAGCACTTTAAAGATCACTGTAAAAACAGCAGTTACTGCTGCAATTGTAATAACGTTGTTTAAAATGTAGATAAGCAAAGCCATGGTGTCGTTTGCAACAGGAATCACGTCTTCTATTTCGCTTTGAGAAATTATAGAAACCAACTTATCGCCTAAACCTACAACAACACTGTTTATAACTAAAGATACCAATAACAAAAAGCCCATTGATACAATAAGCGAAAACGATAATAATCTATTGGTAAGCATTTTTAGCCAACCTTTTTTTGGTATGGCTTTTACTTTCCAAATCATATTTATACTATCCTGAATTTCAATAAAAATGGCCGTTGATCCGATTACTAATGTGCCAATACCAATTATTAAACCAAGGGTAGATTGACCAGTTTTGTTAGCGTGTTCTACAAACCCCTGTATTTGTGCTGCAGCATCTTTTCCTACCAACTCTGTAATCTCGGTAAAAAACTTATCTCTGGTTTTCATTCTTTCCCCAAAGAATAGAGTTGCGGCAGATAAGACTATTATGATAAGTGGGGTTAGCGAAAAAATAGTATAATAGGCCAATGCGGCACTTAATTTCATTACTCTATCTTCGGCAAATCCTTTACCAGCTGCAATAAAAAGATGGTAAAGAGCAATAAAGAATTTTTTAATCTTAAGAATTAGTTTCATCTACAATTTTAAAATGGATACCCAATGCCAATATTAAAGATTAAATTTTCCCTTCTCCAATCTTTATTACCAAAAGAGATACTGTCGAAAACCCAACGCTGTCCTTCCGGCAAATAAGGTTTTCTTACAGGAAATGCAACATCAAGGCGTACTACAAATATAGTAGCATCTACACGTAAACCAGCACCTGTGCCCACTGCAAGTTCATTTAAAGTGTTTTTAAGCTTGAAACCTGAGCCTGGTCTTCCAAAATTATTCGTTCCAGGTACACCGATATCTTCTTTTCTCAACCAGATATTTCCAGCATCAACAAAAAGAGCTCCATATAGAACGCTTACAATTTTAAATCTAAGTTCTGAATTTAACATCAATTTAATATCTCCACCCTGGTCTGCAAAAGTGGCATCATCATCAACTTTAAAGGTTCCTGGTCCAAGGGTTCTAGCTGGAAAAGCACGAATATCATTACTTCCGCCAGCGAAAAATTGCCTAACAAAAGGTAAGGAAGAGCTGTTTCCGTACGCGTAACCATAGCCTAAGTTTAGTCTGTTTGCCCAAATTAGATTTTTATTAATTTTATAGTAATCTCTTAAATCAGCTTCAAATCTGATAAATTGTGTAAGTGGTGTACTGAATAAAGTTTTTTGTCCATCATCATTTGTAGGAGTAAATAAGCCCCAAACATTACCACCGGTTTCAATTCCGCCAAAGAAATATGTATTATTTCTACGGTTTTCTTCCATTTGGTTAGTGTAAGTGAAATTGTAATTGCTACCTATTATAAACTGATTTTCTAATGTAGCTTTTAGCAATGGGTTTGCCTCGTATAAACTATCTCTTACATCGGTGGAGGTTTTTAAACCATTTGCTTTGAATCCTGTAGAGATATAGCTTACAGAAATCGGATTAAAATTATGCTCTTTATATAAGTTTTCCTTAAAGTTGTACCCGAATTGTCCTTTATAGGCACGAAGCGTATATTCAGAACCGCGACTTAGCATTTGGTAAGACAATGAGGCAATCGTTTTAGGAATAAAAGCATTTGTGCTATTTGGTTTGTAGAAAGGCACAATAAAACGCGGGAATGTTATTTTGCCTTCAGCTGTTAATGAAAGCGTATTTTTACCCACAGAAGTACCTCTGGTTTGGGTTTCAAAACCTCCACTAACACTAATATCCAACTGCTCGGCTCCTCTAAATAAATTTCTTGTGGTTTGGGTAACTTTAACCTCAGAACCAACGAAATTATTTGATTTACTCGTTCCCGTTACTGAAAAGGTAAGGGAATTCTTTTTTAGCGGAGTTAAATATATGTTGAGATCTAGTTCATTGTTTTTAAAACTATCAATCGGTAGAAATTCTGCTCTAACATCCTGAAATGCGCCTATGTTAACCATTCGGTTTAACGACTGGTTATGATCTTTACGGTTATATAATTCATCTTTCTGAAAGAAAACCAATCTATCAAACAAACGCGGTTTAAATGTATTTCGGTCATCGTAAATATTAAAATCATTGTAAACCAAAGGTTTAGAAGCTCTTAAAGCACTGTCTCTTCTAAGAGAATAACTTGGGTAAATATTGATTTTTTTAATGCGATAAGGCTTCAAGCCTGCATCGGGAGCGATGTCTTTTACCTTTACGGTTATGTTTACAAGATTTTTTCCAATCGTACTATCCACCTGCATAATCAAATAATCAGGACTGAAATAGAAGTACCCATTTTCTTTAAGGTCGTTATCAATTCTGATTCGTTCGTTTTTATAAACATCTAAGTCATAAAAATTTCCAACTTTCAAAAGCGTTTTATCTTTATTCTGGTTGATGATTTTTGTCATCGTTCCTGTATCTGCAGGGAAAGTAATTTTATTTATTTTATACCTGTCGCCAGTATTTGCGGTGTAGATAGCTTTTCCCTTTTTATCTTTTATAACCGTATCCCCAGTAACAATTGCCTGCAAGTAGCCTTCGCTAATTAGGTAACTTGTTAAAACATCATTGTTATACTTTAATTTAACTTCGCTCATTAGAACTGGTGGTTCGCCTTGCTTTCTTAACCAATTTCTAATGCCTTTTGGTTTTTTCGGTTCTCCTGCTAAATTATAAATACCGAGTTTATACTTTATACCTAAAATAGACTTGTTAGGTCGGGGTCTTGTTTTGGCTTCCAGGTCGCTTTTTACTTGTTTCTCATCAGCAATTCTTCCGGTAGAATCAGGATTAATTTTGACCTCGGCTCCAGTGTATAATGATTGTCCGGGTTTTAAGGATTTCGTAGTACTGCAACCAGCCCAAACTAAGCAGGCCAGTATAAATAACGTTGGTCTAGTTAGTTGTTTCATTTTGCGCTTTCTGTTCAATGGTTCTTATTTTTCTGATTCTTTTCTTTTGGAATATTTCTCTGAATTTATTGTAATCTACGACTAAGGTAAAGCCCAAACCTGTTTCGATGATTTGACCTTGAACAATAACGTCATTTTGATTACGTCTGTATGCTCTTAAACGGTATCTGCCATCAGCAGAAAGTGCATATTCTACGTTTACATTTCCAGCAATATTTGTCGATTTTTCGCCTGGCGCCTGCGGGCCTTCTAAAGCGAACGAGCTTCCAACAGTAACGGTTAGCCTATCATTTAATAACTTTTTAGATAAACCAACTTCAAGGTCTGTTTTTTGTTGCATTGAGCCCGTAGAGTAATCTTCTGATGAATTTACCCCGAAATTTAAATCTACACCCTGAATTAAATCTGATGTAAGATTGTTTAGTTGTTCTGTTAACAGTTTACTTACGCTTGAGCGTGCCAAGGTAGAAACGCCACCACCACCGACTGCTAAGCTTTGGAATGGATTATTCGCGATAAACCTGTTTAGCGCTAGTAAAGCAAAAACTTGTTTATTAAGCTCGCTTTCATCTCTATTTACGTTATTTAGTTTAGCACGAATATCATTGTATAACGGGCCACCTTCGTTCGATGGTAGATCCAATTTAAAAGAGATAATAGGTTTTAACAATTCACCTTTCATCATTAAATAAACCTGAAAAGGTAATTTGGTTTTTGCTGTATTATCTTCTGGTGTATTTAATAAATCTATTGGTGCGGCATTAACTTCGTATAAGGCAGTTAAATTTACATTTGCAGAGGTTGGTTCACCTGTCCAAATAATGGTACTTCCTTTAACCAATCTAAATTCTTTTTTACCCAAAGGACCAACAGATAAATTATAAGATCCATCAACAATTTCGTAGCGACCGGTTAAACTAATTTTACCACTCGGGTCTATAGTTGCATTTAAGTTTGCATCGCCTTTTACATTTAAAGCATCGCCGTTAGAAGGATCTACAACTACATTTAGTTCGGCTTCAGGGTCTACGCTAACATTTGCAACCAGATTAATTCCTTTAATGGGTGATCTACTTATGCTATCCACTTTTAAAGCCCTTTGCCCGTTAAATGGTGGCGCATCGGCGTCAATAAACTGCACAATACCTTCCTGGTCAATTATTGAAGGGTCGGTTGCTGGCAAAGCAAAAAAGAATTTGGTACCCTTGTTCACCTTTAAATCCATGTTTACATCGGGCTGATTTAGATTGCCCCGAATCTTAATATTACTGGTTAAGAAAACGGTACCGTAAATCAATTCATTGTCGGCAGCAGTAGAATTTAAAGCCCTAAAGTTATAGGTACGGATGTCTAAACCAAATTTGTAATTCTTGAAATCGCTTGTTAAAACTTTTCCATTAATTGTGGCTTTCTGATTTAGTGAATCAAGGATAGTAAAGTTATTAAAGCTAATTCCCTCGTTAGTGAAAGAGATTTTTTCATTTTGCATCCTTATGTAAGAATTTACATAAGCCACATTGATTCCGGCATTATTAAAGGTTAAATCTCCAAGTATTTTCGGAGCAGTTAGGGCACCTTTAACACTTAGTGAACCAGTTAAAGTTCCTGTGCCATTTTTTAATTGGCCTTGAGATAAACTTTCGATATTTTTCATTTCGATTTTATCTATGTTAACCGTTAAATCTAATGCACTTTGTGGAGCCGTATAATAAAATCCATTAGCCCTTAATTCGTGAACACCGCTTAATGCAACATTTACTTCGAACGCGTTTTCGGTGTTATTATTAACCGCAAGGCGTAAGGTTCCAAGCTGATCTTTTTGATAACGTAGTTGATCGATGGTTAGGTTTGCTTCAAACTTTGGTGTCGATGCCAAATCCTTTACATTAGCAGTTCCATTTAAACGTCCTCCCACCAATGTGGTGTCAGTTTCTGCAAATTTTGTAAGTGTTTCTAATTGGAAATCTTTAAACTCTACCGATAAAGGTGCATTTGGTTGCGTTGGGTTGCTGTTTATAGATAGAGATTGACCGCTATTGCTGATTTGAAACTGGTTAACTAATATTCCTGATGCTCCAAACTGAATGTAATTATCTTGCGAAACCACCCATTTTTGGTAATCTAATAACAGTTTTTGCGGGTCTAATGTGAATTTGAAATCTTTATTTATCGATTGGAAATTTCCACCGATTACATATTTATCTTTCCGTTGTCTATCACGAAGGAAAATATTAACACCCAATAAATTGTTTGCTGCATCGCCGCTAATTTCTGTATTAAATAAAGCAACCGAAGGGCTTTGTAAAGCTTTTACTGTTAAGCCATAGGCTAATTTATTGTTATCGTTATTAATATTGAGGACAGTTGTATCTACTTTAAAATCACCATAAACAATTTGTGGGAAATTACCTTTGATTTGTAAGCTGTCTTTCTGTGTATCTATTAAGCCGTAAAATTGAGAAGACTTGAAAACAGTTAATTCTGGAACAAACTGTTTTAAAAGTTTTGAATCGTAAACCTGTACAAAGAAACGCAGGCGTTGGTCTGGTACTTTTGTAATCTCTCCAAATGCATAATATTTATTAATTTCATTTATGATAGCATTACTCACTTTAGTGAGCTGGTATTTTCCATCAATTTTTGCTGATAAAATTTCCGATTTCAATGTCAGTTGATTTTCGGTTTCAGTCGATTTTGCAAAAACTGAAATGGTATCAACACTAATTCTTTGGGCATCTTTAACTACTTGCAAGCCTGTAATATCTACAGTTCCGTTTAAGTAATCGGCGTCGGCTGTTTTCAAATCTACTTTTACTATACCGGCGGCACTTAAAACCGTCGGGCTAAAATTTAAAGCTTGTAGATTAACTTGTTTTAGATTCAAATCGGCTTTAACGGCAGGGTATTTTTCTGCCATATTTACCTTTGCATCTAAAGCAAAATTAGCGTTGCTATCCGGCATGCTACTTTTTAATGAAACGTTTTGATTGGCATAAGTACCGGCAATATTTAAGTTTCTGTAAGTATATTTATTATAAAAAGCGCTCAAAACTTTCGCATTAAATTTTGCATTTATTTTTTTAGGATCGAGGCCCGTTCCTGCAACATTGGCTTTAACCGAGACACGTCCAAGCTTTGGTTGCATTTTTAATAGGCGACCAACATTAAAATTATTCAGGTTGATATCTGCTTTGTAACTTTCTTTTCCTTTTGGGCCTTTCATACCTGCAACTAAAATTGCGCCACCCATATCCGTTTGGATATTCATATTAGTGTTGAAATCAGTCATTGAACCCGTAAACTTTCCTCTTGCATTAATTACATTTGGTAATTCGATGGAAGGTGGCAGCGATTTTTTAGGGACAGCAACTAAGATATCAGCCTTAGTAACGTAAAGCTTTTTAATGTTTAAATCGAGGAAGGTTTTATTAATATCAGGCAAGCCTTTTGCTGTTCCACTAATATCGATTTGGGTATTTTTCAATCCACTGATTTGTAAGCGAGGAATGTTTAAATTATTTAGGTAGCCATTAACTTCTGCATTCAGCTTAATTTTTTCGTTACGGTAATTTGCAGGAATAGCATCACTAAAATAACCTGCATCTTTTAACCCAATGCTTGTATTTTTAAAAGCTAAGTTTAATTTAACTCTTTCAGGATGTTTAGTTAAATCATCCATCGAAGTGAAATTCAATTCTGTAGCATTTTCTATAGTGGTATTTGGCGTTTTTAAAACGAAATCGCTTAGCTTAATTTGCTTATCGTTATAAATTGCATTGCCCTTTAATTCATTTAAAGCAAAACCACTTTTCTCTTTTAATGAACCGTTTTTAACTTTTGCCGTAATTCCAGCGGCACTATAATTAACATCGCTTGCACCGAAAGTTAAGCCTGTAATTTTCATGTGATTAAAATCCATCCCTTTTGATGCAGGTTTTGCACCCAAATTATCAAACTGAACATTATTTTCGGCAAGGCTGATGTTTTTAATAATTAAACCTAAAGGAGATTTTTCTGGAACAACGGTATCTTTGACCTTTTTTAAGTTGTTACTTGGTGCTGGTTTAAAAGCAAAAAGAATATTCGATTTATTTAGCTTTGCATCATCAACGGTATATTTACTATTGGTTAAATCAACTTTTAGATTAACCAAACCTAATTCATTAACATCGGCAATTGCTTTTGTAGTCGAGACTTGGTCATCGTAATTTACCTTTACATTATTAAAAGCAAAGTTTTCAATTTCTATTAATGGGAGTTTGCTAGTTTCCTTCTGACTACTATCTACCGTATTTGTAATGTGCTGTACCAGTTCTACCAAAGGTTTGCGTTGTAGATAAGTTAAAGAAGTATTATTTAAACTTAAATCTCGGATAACGTAATGCTGGTTAGCTAAATCAAAAGTTTTCATTTTTGTTTTAAACGCACCTAAATACACTTTTACGTCGTTTCCGGCAACATCATCACGATAGGTAATTCCTATATCTTCAAAAGAAACTTTATCTACAGAAAATTTTAGGGTAGAAGTGGAGTCCTTATCAATCTTCTCTTCTGGCTTTTTTTCTTCGCTCATAAAAGCATCAACAAGAAAAGAAAAATTAAAAGTCGTATCCGGACTTATACGTTTAACGTTGGCCCGTATATTTTTTAGTTCAATATTATTAACCTCAACAGTATTGTCTAAAAGTTTAAAAAGACTAATATCTACAGCTAATTTTTCAGCATATAATAGGGTATCACCTTTGCGGTCTTCGATATAAAACTTGTTTAATACAACATCTTTGGGCAAAGCTATTTTTATACTTTCTAAACTTACTTCTGTCTTGGTTTTGTTTTTAAGGTAATTAATCGCTTTGCCTTTTACGAAATTTTGAACGGCTGGTATATTTAGAGATAGTGCTAAAGCAACCACCAGTATGATTATGGAGGCAATTACCCACAATAAAATTTTGAGACTTTTGCGTACGTATTTATTCAAAGCTAAGCGTGTTTGGTGTTAACGAAGTGCTAAAAACGTGCCATTAAAATTAATTTAAAGACAGTTTTTTATAATTACTACAAAAAATATCCTAAATTGTTCGCCCGCTATAAAAATTTAACATTGGCGGTTTGATAATCAGTTATAAATGAAATCAATAAATTTAAATATAAGTTTCGAGCAATATAATAGTATTGAAGAACTGAACGAAAAAGACAGAGAACTATGTAAACTTTCTGAACAAGCTTTGACTAGTTCATATTCGCCATATTCTAAATTTAGAGTTGGTACGGCAATTCAACTTGAATCAGGAGAAATTATTTTAGGTAGCAATCAAGAAAATTTAGCTTATCCATCAGGACTTTGTGCTGAACGTGTAGCACTTTTTAGCATTGGCTCTTCAAAACCAGATGCTGTTATAAAAAGTATGGCAATTACTGCGCAAACCGATGCTTTTGAAATTGTACAGCCAGTTACTTCTTGTGGTGGTTGCTTACAGGTTATGGCAGAATTTGAGCGCAAACAGGCAAGCCCAATCGAAGTAATTTTTTATTGCATAGATGGCGAGGTTTTAAAAGTGCCAAGTGTGAAAAGCTTATTGCCATTTGGTTTTGTAGAAGATAGGCTTGGCGCAAAAGCATAATATAGATACAAATCGGTTTGAAATTTCAGTTATTCAATTTTAAATGTGAATAACCAATATTTAACTGTGTTATCCTTTTTATTATATTTACGGCTGCCAATTTCTGTAAATAAATGAGTGAAGAATTAGACCCTAAATTAAACGAAGAACATAAACACACCATAACACCAATTAACGGATTATACGAAAATTGGTTTCTCGATTATGCATCTTATGTAATTCTGGATAGGGCGGTTCCACACATTAACGATGGTTTGAAGCCCGTGCAGCGTCGTATTATGCATTCGCTAAAGGAAATGGACGATGGACGTTTCAATAAAGCGGCGAATGTAATCGGTAATACGATGAAATATCACCCACATGGTGATGCCTCGATTGGCGATGCAATGGTGCAAATTGGTCAGAAAGATTTACTGATTGATATGCAGGGTAACTGGGGCGATCCTGTTACGGGCGATAGCGCAGCAGCACCTCGTTACATTGAAGCCCGTTTATCGAAATTTGCCAATGAAGTTGTCTTCAATCCTGATACTACTCAATGGCAGTTAAGTTACGATGGACGAAATAACGAACCGATAACTTTACCCGTTAAATTCCCTCTGTTATTAGCGCAAGGTGCCGAAGGTATTGCGGTTGGTTTGGCAACCAAAGTTATGCCGCACAACTTTATCGAGTTAATCGATGCTTCAATAGAATCTTTAAAAGGTGTTCGTCCGAATATTTTACCCGATTTCTTTACGGGGGGAATGGCCGATTTCTCGAACTACAACGAAGGACAGCGTGGGGGTAAAATTCGTGTTCGAGCTAAAATTACCGAGAAAGATAAAAAGACTTTAGTTATTACCGAAGTTCCTTTTAGTACGACCACCGGTTCTGTAATCGATAGCATTTTATCTGCCAATGATAAAGGTAAAATCAAAATCAAAAAAATCGAAGATAATACGGCTGCCAATGTAGAAATTGTGGTTCATTTGGCTCCAGGTATTTCACCAGATGTAACTATTGATGCGCTTTATGCTTTTACGGCTTGCGAGGTATCGATTTCCCCAAATACTTGTATAATCAACAACGATAAGCCACACTTTATGAGTGTGAATGATATCTTAATTGAAAATACAAAACACACAAAGTATCTGTTAAAACGAGAGCTGGAGATTCGTCTGCACGAATTGCAGGAAAAGATTTTCTTTAGTTCTTTGCTTAAAATATTTATTCAGGAAGGAATGTATAAAAATCCTGAATATGAAAATTCAACTAATTTTGATAAGGTTGTAGAGGTTTTGCATTTATTGTTTGAGCCATTTAAACCATCGCTTTACCGCGAAATTTTGCCAGAAGATTTCAAGAAATTGATTGACAAGCCAATGAGTAGCATCACACGTTTTGATGTGAAAAAGGCCGATGAGCAAATGAAAAATCTTGAAGATGAAATTAAAGTGGTTAAAAATCACTTAAAGCACCTAACAGATTATGCAATTGCATGGTATCAAAAACTAAAAGATAAATACGGAAAAGGTCGCGAACGTAAAACTGAAATTCGTTTATTTGACCGAGTTGAGGCGTCGAAAGTCGCTTTGGCTAACGTTAAGTTATATATGAATCGTGAAGACGGCTTTATTGGTTCAGGCTTGCGTAAAGATGAGTTTGTAGCTGATTGTTCTGATATTGATGAAATAATTGTTTTCCGCGAAGATGGAAAATGCATCATAACCAAAGTTGCTGATAAAACTTTTGTAGGTAAGGGCATCATCCATGCGCAGGTTTTTAAGAAAGGCGACGAACGTACTATTTATAATATGATTTATAAAGATGGTGCTTCTGGTACTGCTTACATAAAACGTTTCGCGGTTGTGGGCGTTACCCGAGATAAAGAATACGATTTAACCAAAGGCTCTAAAGGCTCAAAAGTTTTATATTTCACCGCTAATCCAAATGGCGAGGCTGAAATTGTAAACGTGTCTTTAAAACCGCATTCTAAACTTCGTAAATTACAGTTCGATCAGGATTTTGCTGAGGTGGCAATTAAAGGTCGGGGTTCTCAAGGGAATATTATTTCGAAATATCCGGTTAAAAAAATCATACTAAAAAGTAAAGGCGTTTCTACCTTATCAGGATTGAAAATTTGGTACGATGATTTGCTTAAACGCTTAAATGTTGATGGACGAGGGAAATACCTTGGAGAATTCGACGGCGATGATAGAATTTTACAAGTTCATAAAGATGGTTATTATGAATTGAGTTCTTTCGAACTTAGTAATCACTTTGATGATGGATTAATATTAATTCAAAAATTTGATGCTGAAAAGGTTTTTGCTGCGGTTCATTTTGATGGGAAAGCGCAGAACTATTTTATTAAAAGATTTGTTTTTGAACTTCAATCAATTGGTAGAAAAACAATATTTATTAGCGAAGAGCAGAAATCTAAACTACTTTATTTAACGGCTAATCCTGCAGCAAAAATTATCATTGATGTTTTAAAAGGTAAAACACAAATTCCTGAAACTTTAGAGTTGATGCTTGCTGAACTGATTGATGTTAAGGGTTTAAAAGCAAACGGAAATCGTTTATCGCCACATGAAGTAAAAAAATTGGTTCTAGAAGAACCTGAGATTGAGGTTGAAGAAACAGAAGAAATTGAAGATGGTGGAAACGAAACTTCTGGTGAAGAAGAAAATTCAGAGGTAGATGAAATAAGTGCTGAAGCTATTGAGGCTGAAAAAGTTGAAGAAATGCCTGCTGAAGAAAAGTCGAAGCCGAAATTTAAAAGTAAAATAGAAACAGAACCAAATGTAGAAAAGGTAGGCGAAGAATCTAAGTCTCAACCTGAAATAGTAGAAGAATCAAAAGTAGAAAAGCCGGATTCTAAGCCAGAAGCTGCAAAAGAAGACGAACCAGAAGCTGAAGAAAAACCTAATACAGAGCAAAAACCAGCTAAAAAAGTCGACTTTGAAATCACCAATCCTAACGATATCGAAATTGATGACAAAGGACAATTAGGTTTGTTTTAATACATACAACTCATCATTGCGAGGCACGAAGCAGTCTTTAAGTGTCTCGCAATTGCAAAAAGTCAAATCAATTTTCCTTACAAAAATTAAAATCTTTCATTTTAAAAACTATATTTGCCTTACTCAAAGGGGTGCTTTTTGAATCTGCAATTTCTGTTGTAGCCAGGAGGCTGAGATTATACCCATTTTATGGTGAAAGGTAAAAGGTGAAAGGTAAAAGGTTCTGCAAATGTCAAACCCTAAGCCCTAAGCCTCTAAAGCCTAAACCTTAAATGCACCTGATTCGGATAATGCCGGCGTAGGGAAGAGGTTAAATTTTACAATGCTGTTTCGCCCTGAAAACAGTTTTCAATTATTTTTTATTGTGCCGTTGGCAAAAGTATTGTAAATGAATTTTCAAGATTGGTTCAGGCTCTTTAAAGAGCAAATTCTTCACACCTCAATAATCGAATGGTTCGCGGTTGGTTTCGGCGTTTCCGAGGTCTTATTAGCTAAGAAAAATAATATTTGGCTGTATCCGACAGGTATCGTCTCTATTTTACTTTCCATGTTCTTACTGTTAAATGTAAAGCTGTATGCAGAAATGCTACTTAGTATCTACTATTTAGTAATGAGTGTTTATGGTTGGGTAATCTGGAAAAAACGCAAATTAGATGGCGAAAATCAGGTTTCATGGAGTACAAATAAGGAGCTGTTAATTGCGATTCTAATATCTGTAATTGGTTTCTTGGTATTTTATTTTGTCTTGCGAAATCATACAGATTCTGATGTGCCTTTGTTGGATGCGTTTGTTTCCTCTACAGCTTGGGCAGGAATGTGGCTCTTAGCTAAACGTAAAATAGAAAACTGGATTTTTCTTAATATATCTAACATTATTGCCATCCCTTTATTGTTTCATAAAAAATTGCCGCTTATGGCATGTTTAACTACATTTTTATTTGTAGTGGCCATTTTTGGTTTTATGGATTGGAAAAAAATTATTGGAAAAAGAAAATTGAAAACTGCATAGCCATTTAAATATATGGAAAACATAATAACACAAACTTGGCAACAAAAAGTAGATGAATATGCTCATCTCTCAGAAGAGATGGGGCAGTTACATCCAGAAATTTTAGAGCAGGCTTATCAGGAAAACTGGTTCAAGCTCTTTGTTCCGGAGATTTATAGCGGTGCAGGGAAAAAACTACCAGAAATTTTGCGTTTAGAAGAAGAGCTTGCAGAAGCCGATGGCAGTTTAGGCTGGACAATTACTCTTTGTGCAGGCGCTGCCTGGTTTGCTGGTTTTTTAGCGCCAGAGTTAGCAGGAGAAGTATTTGCAGATAGGAAAGTTTGTTTCGCCGGAAGTGGGGCAGTGGGTGGCATAGCTGTAAAAACTAGAAATGGCTATCTAATTAATGGCCATTGGAAATATGCTAGTGGCGCTTTACACGCAACTATTTTTACCGCAAATTGTCTGCTCAAGAATGAAGATGAATCAGATATATTAGATCAGGATGGAAACCCTAAAGTGATGTCGTTCATTCTTAAAAAAGATGAAGTAGAAATTTTACCGGGCTGGTCTTATTTTGGATTAATTGCTACAGGCAGTCATGCTTTCGAAGTTAAAAACTTAGTCGTTCCAGTCAACCGAACTTTTAAAATCAATAACGATATCAAGGTTGCCGACCAGGGTTTTGATTATCCGTTTTTACAGCTGGCTGAAACAACCCTTGCAGTAAATAGTTTAGGTATGGTGAATCATTTTATCCGTTTGGTGGAGGACTTGTTTTTAAATCGTTCGGGTTTAAAGAGATATAATGAGGCACAAATCGAGTTTTTTACTTCAGAGCTTAATAGATGTAAGGGCGAAGTTGAAAGTTTAAAAACAGAATTTTATAAATCCTTTGATGAGTCTTGGGAACAGTTGCTCGAAAATAAAATTATTGACGAGAAGAAATTAGCGGAAGTAAGTTCAGTTAGTCGTAAGCTGGCTCATGCTTGCAGAAGAGCAGCAGATACACTCTTTCCTTATTGCGGGCTAGAAGCAGCTAAAAAAGATTCAGAAATCAACCGGGTTTGGAGAGATATCCATACAGCTAGTCAGCATGCTTTGCTAACTTTTGAAAGCTAAGTTTTTATTAAATTAGATGCATAAGCTCCGCTATTCGGCACGCTTCATGCGAGTTATTTACTCTTAATTTCTCCAATATATTTTGGCGATGTCTATTTACTGTATTAATACTTATGGAGAATATACCGGCAATTTCTTTGCTCATTTTGCCTTTTCTTATCAGTTGCAAGATTTCTTTTTCGCGTAGTGATAAAATATTAACTGATTTTTGATTATCAGCTTTTATAATTTGACCTGTAGCAGAATTTACAATTGCTCGGTCTGGTTTTTCAAGTGAAAATTCATCATCTAGAAAATTGTATAAACAAAGTGCTAACCATAAACTGCCGTTTGGTAAACTCGAAACATAAAACATTCTATGTTTAATAAAAATATATTTTCCCGATGAATTAATTATTCTAATTCTGCTGCTAACATGATAATTTCCCCTTTCTAAAATAGGGATGCTTTTAATCATATTAAAGAACTGCAATTCAAGCAAATGTTTGTCAAGTAAGTCATCTGGATGTATTTTACTGAAAATTTCCTCTTCCCAAATCGAATTTATTTCTTCCGAATTGTCATTTGCAGATAGGGCTAATTCTTTAGCTACGCTTCCGTTATAAAGGTAACTTTTGTTTGCTTTCATATCGCTGAGTACAGCAATTGAGTTCTCTATTTGCGAATACATAAATGCGGTGTACTGGTAATGTGCTAAACTTATGGTTTTGGTCGCATCATCGTTAAAAATCTGGCTAAGCAGTTTTTCGTTCAGTGTATTTACAATATTCATATTTGTATGGTTATTTATCAGTATTGACTGCCCGCTTACGGTGGTTTACCTTTGTTGAAGTAAATATAATTATGGTTATTAACTCAAAGAACGAATGAAGAAATTTATTTTAAGCATCCTTGCAATTACATTGGTACAAAAAGGTTTTGCTCAAAGCCTCGAAAAAATGCAGTGGTTTAACGAACCCGAGAAATGGGAAATAAAAAATAATACATTAAATATGTTTGTCACACCTCAAAGCGATTACTGGCGAATCTCACATTACGGCTTTACAGTTGATGATGCTCCATTTTATTATACAACTTATGGAGGAGAGTTTGAAGCTAAAGTAAAAATAACTGGAGATTACAAGGCTCGATTTGATCAAATGGGTCTAATGCTGAGGATTGACCATGAGAACTATATAAAAACAGGGATTGAATTTGTTGATGGAAAATATAATTTAAGCACAGTTGTAACGCATAAAACCAGCGACTGGAGTGTAACAACGTTAGATAAATCGCCTCCATTTATATGGATAAAAGCAGTTAGAAGATTAGATGCTGTAGAAGTATTTTATTCTTATGATGATAAAACTTACATGATGCTAAGGAATGCAAATCTTCAGGATAATATACCTGTAATGGTTGGCTTAATGGCTGCCAGTCCAGATGGAAAAGGTTTTAATGCCAAATTTGAAGGGTTTAAGGTAAGGCACTTGTCCGATCAAAGGAGATTGGAATGGCTAAAGAAAAACGGCAACTAATTTTATAATATTCATCTACTGATGGAAAATCAGGTTTAATTGTTAATAACCTAAAGAAAAAGCGTTCCGATTTGCATTGGAACGCTTTAATTTATAGCTTAATTTTTAATATTATTGATATTGAATATATATCGGTTTTGGTGTTAGTTTTAACAACTCTTCCGGCGTCATTAAACGTTTTGGGTCTTTCTTCAAATCGTTTTTGTAAAATAATTTGAAACCTGTAAACTGAACGGGTTCGCCTTGTATAAAATGACGGTAGGTTCCTTTTTTCAATTCAGGTTCACCCCAACCATCCATATGCATTACAACCTGAACTTCCGGACGAAGTTTAATGCTTTGAGAGTTGGTTACCATTTTTTTAGTAAAACGGTGTAAAACGAATACTTTTGGAGGCAGATTATATTTTTTAACCATATCTGCTAAATATCCTGTTACATAATTAATATCTGCCGCATCATAAGTTCCGATTTTTTTACCAGGTAAAGAACCATCCTTCATAGAAAATTCTGGGTCGATACCTAAATGAACATAAGGCAATTGTAAATACTTTTCTATATGAGGTAATTCTGCTTTTATTGTACTCAATGCAACTTGCAAGTCTAAAAATACTATAGTGTTTGGCTGCATTTTAGCAATTTTTAATACTGAATCAATTTGCTTATTCGCCATTCGATTTATGTATTTTCCATCTCTGCCTGCTGTGCCGCTGGCAACCGCTGCTATGTAGTGCAAACCTGGTTGTACTGGTGTAGATGGGTCTGCCTTTTCCCAACGCTTAACTTCTGCGTTTAAGCGTTGCCACATTTCTTTTGGAGCATATTCCCCAAGAGCTCCCATTTTTTTAGAGTGTAAGTTGCCATAATAAACAACAATGCGTTTAAAAGGTAAAATGGCTCCAGTCAAAGGAATCGGTTGGTTTTTCACTGGCCATTTGCCTGTTGTATCGCCATTAGCTAATTTACGAACTAAAGAATCGTATAACTTAGGATCAACAGGTTTCATTACATTTGCTGTAGAGTCTGTTTTCTTTTTTGTTGTATCAGCAGAAAAGATTTTGCCAATGCCACCGCTTTTGCCATCCGAATTACAGTTAGCAAATAAGCTGATTGCGGCAAAACCAAGTATTAGAGTGCCCGCCAATTGAGGAAATTTCATAGAATTATTTATAGATAGTTAATGTTTAAGCAGTTTTTCCGAATCTGTTAGTACATGAAAGTAGGATTGAAAACCCATAGTTCAAAATAAAGTAATCAACATTTACACATTGCAGAATTTGCCAAAGACACCCAAAGGAAGTTTAATGCCTGCTGTAGCTTGAAGATACAATTCACCGGTTTCTAAATTTTTAACGCTAGGGAATGATGTGCGAATTAAATTTTCTACAATAACGGAAGAAAATCCTAAAGAGTAGGTGTTCAATATTAAAAAATGTTCTTTTTCATCTAAAAGCTGAACAACATCTTGCATCATCTCTTGAATGTGATCTTCAAGTTTCCACTTTTCGCCATTTGGCCCGTGACCGTATGCTGGAGGATCAAGAATAATACCGTTATATTTTTTACCTCTTTTAAGTTCTTTTTTAACAAATTTCAAAGCGTCTTCCACCATCCAACGGGTATTTTTTAAGCCAGAAAGTTCTTGGTTTTCATTTGCCCAGGAAACCACTTGTTTTATAGAATCTACGTGTGTGGTTTCTGCCCCGGCTGCATTTGCAATTAATGATGCCGCTCCTGTATATGCAAAAAGATTTAAAACTTTTGGTTGTGGCGTTTTAAATTTTTTAATCGATGAAGAGATAAAATCCCAGTTAACAGCTTGCTCAGGAAAAACACCAACATGTTTAAAAGAAGTTAAGCCCAACCGAAGTTTAATGGCTACATCATCATTTTTGTATTCTACATGCCAGCGGTCTGGAATCGATAAGTTTTTTTTAACCCATTCGCCTGATGTAGCCGAACGACCACGGAAAGTTATATTGGCAGTTTTTTTCCATTCTTGTTCTGATAATGTTTTTTTCCAAACGGCTTGTGGCTCTGGTCTGATTAAAATAACATTTCCAAAACGTTCTAGTTTTTCAAAATCCCCGCAATCAATTAATTCGTAATCTTTCCAATGGGTCGGGGCAAGTAATTGTATCATGTGTTATTATGTAAATCGTCACTGCGAGGCACGAAGCAATCTGTTCAGAAAGATATCTTCGTGCCTCGCAATGACGATGGCTTTTATTAAATTAAATATAAGAATTTTATTAAAACTTATCTTTTGCTGCTTTCATAAAACGGCTGGCGAATACGAAGTCGTTAAGTTCTTTAATATCTGTGTGTGCAATTTCTTTATTACTACCTTCCCAGAATTTTTTTCCTTCGTGTAAAAACACAATATAATCTCCAATACCCATTACCGAGTTCATATCGTGGGTTACTACAATTGTGGTGGTTTTATATTCTTCAGTTAATTCCTGAATTAATTCATCAATTACGATAGATGTTTTTGGATCTAATCCTGAATTAGGTTCATCACAAAATAAGTATTTCGGATTCATAGAAATTGCTCGTGCAATTCCTACTCGTTTTTTCATACCGCCCGATAATTCGGCAGGAAATAAGTCGTTTTTACCAGCGAGGTTAACGCGTTCAAGACAAAAGTTTACACGATCTATTTTTTCACTTCTAGTTTGATTGGTAAACATATTTAAAGGAAACATAATGTTGTCTTGCACAGTCATACTATCAAAAAGTGCAGATCCTTGAAAAAGCATACCAATTTCTTTACGAACATCAATACGTTGTTCATAGGTCATGGGTGTAAAATCGCGTCCATCGTATAACACAGAACCAGAATCTGGCTGATGCAAACCAACCATACATTTAAGTAATGTTGTTTTACCCGAACCAGAACCGCCGATGATAAGATTGGTTACGCCTTCTTCAAACTTTCCGGAAATTCCTTGTAAAACATCGTTTCCAGAAAATGATTTATAAATATCTTTAATCTCTATCATTACAATAATAATTGAGTTACTAAATAATCGCAAACAAGAATGGAAATACAGCTAATTACAACTGCCCTAGTACTTGCCTGAGAAACTTCTAAAGCACCTCCTCTAACATAAAAACCTTCGTAGGCCGGAACGGATGTAATGATAAAGCCAAAAACAAACGCTTTTACCAGAGCAACGACGATTGTATATGGGTTAAAGTCTGTTGTAATACCCTGTATGTATTCTGCAGGCGTTACCGCGCCAGATATAGAACCGCCAATGTAACCACCAGTAATACTTAAAAACATAGAAATGATAACCAACATTGGTACCATAGTTATGCCCGAAATAATTTTTGGAAGAATTAAATAACCTGGTGCATTAATACCCATAATTTCCAAAGCATCAATTTGCTCGGTAACACGCATAGAGCCAATTTCTGATGAAATGGCTGAACCGATTTTGCCAGCCAGAACGATTGCACTAATGGTTGGGCTTAACTCCAAAATACTCGAATCTCGGTTTACAGAACCGATAATTGTTTTTGGAATGAAATCACTTACCAACTGGAAAGCAATTTGCAAAGTCATTACCGCACCAATGAAAGTTGAAATAATAGCGATTAGTCCTAATGAACCAACGCCGACGTAATCCATCTGTTTCGCGATTTCCTTAAGATATATCTTCAGTTTTTCCGGCTTTCTGAATACAGATTTGAGTAGCAGTATGTACCTGCCGAAATTGGTAAAATTCATTCCGTATGGGTTACTTAATTTAAATGTCTTATATTATATACTACAAAGAAACGATAAAAAAGTTGTAGGGCTTTGTTAATTGCAAAAATATTCGTGGTTTTAAATATAAATATGGTTTTTTGCTTACAAAAATTAAACCATAAAATTATGAATGCTGTAATAACCGGAGCAACAAGAGGAATTGGCAGAGCTATAGCGATTAAGCTATGGGAGAAAGGTTTCAATTTGGCTCTTGTAGCCAGAAATAAAATGGAACTGGAAAAACTTCGGGATGAATTGTTTGTAACTGGCAGAAAGATTTTAATTTATGCTGTTGATTGCGGGATTAAAGAAGAGGTTTATAAATTTTTAAATGCTAATGAAAACGAATTTGGCTTTGCCGATGTTTTAGTAAACAATGTTGGCGCTTTTTTACCAGGAAGTATGCTTGATGAAGAAGATGAAGCCTTTGAAAAACAACAAAGTATTAACGTAAATGCTGGTTACTACATTAGTAAGTTTTATGGTAAGAAAATGCGTTCGGAGAAGCGTGGGCATATATTTAACATATGTTCGGTAGCCAGTAAAGCACCTGTAAAAAATGGGGGCAGTTATAGTGTAACAAAAGCAGCGATGTTAAGTCTTAATAATGTATTGCGGCAAGAATTAGCTCCACACCAAGTAAAAGTAACTGCCTTTTTGCCGGGTTCAACCAAAACTTCATCCTGGGAAGGAACAACAATTCCTGATGAAAAATTTGTACAACCCGAAGATATTGCAGAAACGCTATTTACCATTTTAAACTTAAGTAAAGGGGTAAATGTTGATGAGGTGCTAATCACTCCGCTGGATTTTTAAACACAAAATGAACAGCGTTATGGAAAAGAAGCTTTTTAGAAACGAACACGATAAGATGATTGCGGGTGTGGCTTCGGGGCTTGCAGATTACATGCAGGTAGAGGTAACCATAGTTAGATTATTGTTTGCATTATCGGCCATATTTATGGCTGGAGGTGGCTTGGTAGCCTATATAATTATGTGGATAATTGTTCCGGTTAATAATGACCCGGCAGCAAAATTCTCTAAATTTAACGACTACTTTAATAAAAACAACCCAAATGCACAGCCATTTGGAAATCCAAATCCTTTTTCTGGACCAGTTGGTTCTGGTAACACAAATTGGTCACAGCCTATAAATGATACACAGAAGACACCATTTGAAACGCAGGCCGATTTTAGTAAATTCAGCAAGCCAAACGATACTGGGCGAACAATAGGCGGTTTGGTTTTATTGGTGATTGGGTGCTTCTTTTTAATGAGAGAGCTTGATTTTATACCTGATTGGTTTAGATTTAGAAACTTTTGGCCAGTAATATTTATTGTTTTGGGTATTAGCATCATTGCTAAATCGAAAAGAAAAAATGAATGGGCGGCTTTTCAAAATCAACAAGCTGCAGAAGAACCAAAAACAGAAACTGTAACGGATGCAGTGGTTGTTGAAGAAACTCAATTTCCGAAAGACGAAAATAATTCAACACCTAATAACCCTCAAGTATAAATATTATGAAACTAGATAGATTAATTTGGGGTATTTTACTGCTCTTTATTGGCGGAGTACTCTTACTGGAAAACTTTGGCGTAATCGAATTTTACTGGCGTAACGTATGGCATTTTTGGCCAGTGTTCTTAATTATTGCTGGTGTAAATATTCTTTTTAATAAAAATAACTCTCAAACTGGTAGTGTAATTTCGATTGCTGTTTTGGTTGTTACTTTATCATTCCTTTTCTTTAAGGGGCAACAAGAACCTAATCGTAACTCGTGGTGGGGAAATAATTTAAAAAAAGATATCGATATTAATTTAGATGATAACGATAATGATGATGAAAGCAATGATACCGCTTTCAATCAATTAAGATTATCTGAACCACTGGTTGCAATTGATAGCGCTAAAAAAACGATTTTAAATATTTCTGGTGGCGGCGTTTCTTTTAACCTTGATGGTGAAACAGCTGATTTAATAAATGCAGATGTAAAGAAAAAACATGGAAACTTTTCTTTAACCAAGCAAACTACCGATAGCACAACCGTTTTAAATTTTAAAATGGGTGATAAAAAGAATAAATGGAATTTTAATGATGGTGGAAATGATGTAGATTTCAAATTGAATAAATTACCAGAATGGACTATCAATATGAAGTTAGGCGCTGGTGAAGCTGATTTTGATTTTGCTGATTATAAAGTTCGTACTTTCCGCTTTGATGGTGGAGCAGCATCAATGGATATAAAAATTGGCGATTTATTACCAATTACAGATGTGATTGTAAAATCTGGTGTTGCAGAAGTAAAAATAAAAATCCCGGAAGGTTCTGGTTGTATAATTAAGACTAAAACGGGTCTATCTGCCAAAGATTTCTCTGGATTTGATAAAATCAGCGATGGTGTTTATCAAACTTCAAATTATAAAAGCGCTGCAAAAAAAATCTTTATTAATTTAGATGGTGGATTGAGTAGCTTTGAGGTGAGTAGATATTAAGAAAGGTTGAAGGTTTAAATGCGAGGTTTAAGGCTTTACTTGGCCATACCTAATAAATAAACCTAAAATCATTAAATAGTAATGAACCCAGAAGAATATACAGTAGTTATTAATGGAAAACCACAAGGGCCGTATAATTTAGCTGAGCTTAACAATTTAAATATTAAGCCAAATACATTTATACGAAAACCTGGAATGGACGATTATAAAGAAGCTCATGCAATTCCCGAATTGCGTGAGCTTTTGGGTTTCAGTTACCAGAAAACTGCACCTCAGTATTTCGCATCTTTTGATTTGAGATTGCTGGCCTCGGTTATCGATCACTTCTTTATTTTTTTAATCTATTGCGCTATTATTTTAGTGAGTTTTATTTTTGTTGAAGGAAAGGATACACGCCTTATGGTTTTCTTGGTACCATTGCCTTCAATTTTTATTTTCAAACTTATCTATGGCAGCATCGCCGAATCAACTAAAAGCCAGGCAACAATTGGAAAGCGGTTGGTTAATATAAAAGTTACAGATTTAGAAGGCAGCCCTATTTCTTTTGGTAAATCTTTAGGCAGAAATTTTGCTAAAATCTTTTCTGTAATCCCTGTTTTCTTTGGTTATTTCTATAGTTTTCTAAATAAAAAAAATCAATGTTGGCACGATATAGCTGCAGATACTTTGGTGATAAAAGACAGGTTGATATAAAGCATGAAGGATTGAGTGAATTACAAATTAAAGTTGCTTGCACATTATTACTCTCATCGTAAATGGAAACAAACAATTTAACAATTCATCAATTTAACAATTAAACATTTAGCTTATCTTTGCAGTCGCATGGAAAATATATCGGTAAAGCATGATTTAGCAGGTGGTTATTGCAACAATTTAACCACTTATTCTAGGTTTTTAACTCGAGAAGTGAAAATTGGAGATATTGCCTTAGGTGGTCATAATCCAATTCGCATTCAATCGATGACAACTACCGACACTATGGATACCATCGGAACGGTTGAGCAAACCATTCGCATGGTAGAATCGGGTTGCGAGTATGTTCGTATTACTGCTCCAAGCATAAAGGAAGCCGAAAATTTAGCCAATATTAAAAAGGAATTACGCTATCGCGGATATGATGTTCCATTGATTGCTGATATTCATTTTACACCAAATGCTGCTGAAATGGCGGCAAGAATAGTGGAAAAAGTTCGTGTAAACCCTGGTAACTACGCAGATAAGAAGAAATTCGAAAATCTTGAATATACACAAGACGCTTATACAGCTGAGTTAGAAAGGATCAACAAAAAATTTATTCCGTTGATTAAAATCTGTAAAGAATATGGTACAGCGATGCGTATCGGAACCAATCACGGTTCGCTTTCTGATAGGATTATGAGCCATTATGGCGATACTCCTCGTGGTATGGTCGAATCTGCAATGGAATTTATTCGCATGTGCGAGGCCGAAAACTATTATAATCTGGTTATTTCTATGAAAGCCAGTAACACGCAGGTAATGGTTCAGGCATACCGTTTGCTTGTAGAAACTATGGTAAAAGAAGGAATGAACTATCCTTTGCACCTTGGGGTTACCGAAGCTGGTGATGGCGAAGATGGTCGGATTAAATCGGCTGTTGGTATTGGAACTTTATTGGAAGATGGTTTGGGTGATACAATTCGTGTTTCCTTAACTGAAGACCCTGAATTTGAAGCGCCAGTAGCTAAGGCGCTGGCAGATAGATATGTCGAAAGAGTTGAAAGTGAAAAGTTAAAAGCCATAATTCGGGAGCCTGAAAATACATCATCCATTTTTCATCAAACATCGTCCATTAAAACTTATTCTCCTTACGCTTATTCTAGAAGAAACACTGAGGCTGTTCAGCATATTGGCGGGCAACATCATCCTATAGTTATGATTGATGTTTCAAAAGAAAACCTAAAAGACCCATATTTTTTAAGTTCGGCGGGTTACAATTACAGCGCTGGTTTAGATAAATATAATTTAGCTGACCAAGCTTGCGATTTAGCTTTCTTGGGTGATAATTTACCTTCATTTTCTTTCCCTGGGAATCTAAAACAAGTTTATAATTATAAAACCTGGTTAAGTTTAAAGGATAAAAATAACTCCCATCCACTATTTTCTTTTGAACAATTTAGCAATGCTGATGTGAAAGATAGTGCTTTAAACTTTGTTGAAATTGATGCAAAAGAATTTAATGTTTCAGCGATTCAACAATTAAGCAATTCAACAATTTTGATTCTAAAAACTTCTGCAACTCATGGAATGGCCGAACAAAGAGCTTTTTTTGTGGCTTTACAAGAGCAGAATATTCAAATTCCGGTTATCATCAAAAGAACTTATCAGGATTTAGATGCAGATACTTTAATGCTTTATTCAGCAACTGATTTAGGTGCTTTATTTACAGATGGTTTTGGCGATGGAATATGGGTTGATGCAAAAGGTCATAATTTGGCCTTAATCAATTCTACAAGTTTCGGGATTTTACAAGCTACACGTACACGCATAAGTAAAACTGAATATATTTCTTGTCCGAGTTGTGGCAGAACACTTTTCGATTTACAGGAAACCACTCAACTTATCCGTTCTCGAACCGATCACTTGAAGGGTCTGAAAATTGGCATAATGGGCTGCATTGTAAATGGTCCCGGTGAAATGGCCGATGCGGATTATGGTTATGTAGGTACGGGTCCTGATAAAATTACTTTGTACCGCGGTCAGGAAGTTGTTAAGAAAAATGTAACCACTGCGTATGCTTTAGATGAGTTGATTGATATCATCAAAAATGATGGGAACTGGGTAGAGAAAGGTTAATAATGTTTTTGGTTTATCATTCTGAGCTTGTCGAAGAACCTTAAATATTGATAATGTTTCGACAAGTGCAATATGACAAGATGTATAATGCACTTTTCGAAGCACTTCATAATTTCTAATCCATAAATCTTAAATTGCTCTTATGAATCTATTGGAGTTTCAATCCATATTTAACGAATTACGAAAACTCTTAATTGAACAAGGTTTAACAGGTAGCACCTTAGTTTACTCTTATTTCATAATTGGTCTTATTGGCGTTACACTGTTTTTGTTTGTTAGCATATTTGTTACCAGGCAAGTTTTTATTGGTGTAGTAAAAAGTGCCAAAACAAAATCTGACTGGCAAAGTGCGCTTTTTGAGTTTCGCGTTTTTAGAGCCTTTGCTTTGATTTTTGGAGCTTATATTATCTATAACGTTGTTCCACATGTTTTTATTGATTTTAAAAACTGGCTTTTTTATGCCCTAATTTTTTCTAAAATATATGTGGTTTTAGCGACCATGTTTGCAATAAATGCTTTTCTAAATGCACTTGTTTCCATTATGGAAACTTCGCGAAAATATGCAGATAAACCTATTAGAAGCTATAAGCAGGTGGCTAAGATCATCATTTATATTTTAGGCTTTGTACTGATTTTATCTATCATCTTAAACCAATCGCCGCTGTATGTTTTTGGAGGCTTTGGTGCTGTTACTGCTGTATTCATTTTGGTTTTTCGCGATCCAATTCTAGGTTTTGTGGCATCGGTACAAATGAGTGCTATTGATTTGGTTCGTGTTGGCGACTGGATTACAGTAGAGAAATACGGTGCTGATGGTGAGGTAACCGAAATCAACTTAACTACAATTAAAGTTCGAAACTGGGACAAAACAGTAACCATTGTACCCAGTTATGCAATAGTAAGTGAATCGTTTAAAAATTGGCGAGCTATGGAAGAAAGTGAGGGCAGAAGAATAAAACGTCACATTAATATTAAAATTTCGAGTATTAAATTCTGCGATGAAGAATTAATTACTCGCTTGCAAAGCATCGACTTTTTAAAGGATTATCTAAAAGAAACACAGCTGAAAATTGCTGCTTTTAATGCAGGAAACACAGTAAATCCTAATAATTTAGTTAACGGTATACATATGACTAATATTGGTACTTTCCGTGTTTATGCGGAGAAATATTTGGAAAGCAATCCTAACATCAATACCGACTTAACCTTTATGGTGCGCCAGTTACAGGCAACAGAAAATGGTTTGCCAATAGAAATTTATGTATTCTCTAAAGAAAAAGCTTTAAAGAAATTTGAAGAGGTGGCAGCAGATATTTTCGACCATTTGCTTGCTGCGGTTCCTTATTTTGATTTAGAGATTTTTCAAAGCCCAAGTGGAAGTGACATGCGAGGTTTTGTGGGGAGAGGGCATGATTAGTGCAATTTGGAACCTTAGGACGGCCCTCACCGCCAGCTAGATAGCAATCTAACTTTAGCTGAACTATTTGATGAAATCGCTTCCTAGTTCAGAGTGAGCAAAAGGTTTAAAATTAATGTATCAAACGCCCTAAATTACTCCCCCAAAAACAATAAACACTTTTCACAAACTTTAAATAAAAGTGGCGGTAAGGTTTCATTCTCATAAGGTTGCGATGCACCATAAACATGATTTGCTCCTTCAATTTTTGCCAATCTGCTACCTGGATTTGCATCTGCTAACTTCTGTGCGTTTTCGAAAGGAACGTTTATATCATCATCTCCTTGAACAATTAGCCAAGGGATATTAATGAGTTTTGCTGCATTTAAAATGTTCAGCATTTCAGCGTTTTCGTTTAAATCTTCTAATAAAGTTTTATTTAAAGGCATCTGCTCTTTTGTGCGAGCATTGGTAACAAAGATTTTCCCAGTTTTTAGCCATTCTGCTTCTTGTTCTTTTTTCCACAGGCTTGCAAAATCTGTAATCGAACTCCAGGTTATCAGTTTATTTACTCTTAAGTCGTTTGCTGCTTCGATAATTGATAGTCCACCACCACGACTATGGCCAATCAAATTAATTGGTGTTTCTTTTCCATAAGCTTTTTCAATGTAATGGAGCACGGCATTTAAATCGTACAATTCTTTAGAAAAAGTATTCGCAGCGAAAGCTTCTAAGTCAGTTATATCTTTTGGGTTATCTGAAGGCACGCCACCATAAGAGAAATTGAATTTGATATAACGATAACCGTTAGCAGCAAAATAGTTGGCAACTAAATTATGCGCACCCCAATCTTTAAATCCCTTAAAACCATGAACAAAAAGTACAATTGGCTTATTAGGATTTTTATCATCATAAGTGATGTCTCCAATAATTAATTTTCCGTCTGAACCACTAATGCTAAAATCGTTTTGTGCTATCATATTTTTTTAACAATATCTAGTGGTACAAAGTTTGTCTTTCTTTTAAAAATATAAAGAAATGACTACAGAAAATCAAACCCCAAACCAAGAATCCGAAAATGGATTTTTCGATGATTTAAAAGGTAAATTAAACGAATTTAAAGATAAAGCTGAAGATACCTTTGATGAAATAAAAGATAAAGCTGAAGAATTGAAAGGAGTAGCTGAGGATAAATAGGAAGATTTAACCTCAAATGAGGATAATAAAAAGTAATTTACAATAGGTGAAAAACAGGTAAAGGTTAAGGTTTACCTGTTTTTTGGTATTATAGAAAACTTTCTTTAGTATGGTTGGTGTTTCTCTCGGAACAAAACCTAAAGCTCTGTTTTGCTGAATTCCTTATGCAGATTCTTCGGAAAGTTTTTAAAGAATTGAAAATTTGTTTAACGATTTGCAGGTAGGTACTTTGCAATTCCCCTTCTTATTTTCAAGGAGTGGTTGCTCGGGGTGGTTTTTGTGGTTTCGAGCATAGTTTTATTTTACTTAAGCGGGATTGACGTGAATACTTTTTGCTATATTAATGAAAAAGATTGCCACGTCGTTCCTCCTCGCAAAGACGATTTTTGGAGCATGACAAACCTTAATAACATTGAAACAAAAAGCGGGACTAACATTTACCAAAATTAATGTAATTGCTTTCCAAATAATCCTTTATCTTTTAGTGTAAATCCATGCCAACCAAATAAATAGTGCTTGAAAAGGAATCCGAACCCATGCAATAAGCGGTGTAATTTCGATTGACTTTAACATAAATGGCGCTTTCTGAATCATGTAAATATGAGCAGGCATAAAGGCTAAAAGCATCAAGATAATTAGCCACGCAGCCAATTTTCTGCTTCGCGAAAAAAGCAGCATAATACCAAAAGCAATTTCTAAAATGCCGGATAAGTAAATTAAAAATTTGTGAGAAGGCAACCATTCTGGCATAATAGCATAATAACCTTCGGTCGATACAAAATGATTAAAGCCTGCTAGAACGTAGAATAGGGCATAAATCCATAAAAGAATTTTAAATGTTGTGGATAGTTTGTCAGTGTTTTGCATTTATTTAAAACCGTTCTAAATTGATGTAAATTACAGATTAATGACGGTGACATGCCCTAACCATGTTACTTTTGTATCCCGATAATAGTTAATAACGGAGCACTTGGAATATTTAAAAGTAATAGCTTTTACGCATCACCACATCGACCTGAAATCTTTAGGGAAATTAGTTATTTGTGATCAGAGTTTAGATAGCAGGTTGAAGAATCTTCAAGCAAAACTTCCTGTTAGCGAAATTTTCTACATTGGTACGTGTAATCGCGTTGAGTTTGTTTTTCTTACTAAAGAAAAAACCGACAAAGAATTCGTTACTAAATTCCTTACCGTTTTAGATATGGGTTTGCCTCCAGAATTTATGGAGCGTTTCCTTGATAATGTTACGGTTTTCGAAAATGAAGAAGCTTTTAATCATCTTTTAAGAACATCTTGTTCTTTAGAAAGTTTGGTGGTTGGCGAAAAGGAAATCCTTGCTCAAATACGTAAAGCTTACGAAAACTGTCGCGACGCAGGTTTCACGGGCGATTATTTGCGTATGATTATGGATAGAGTGGTTAAAACAGCGAAAGAAGTTTACACTCACACTAACATTGCAAAAAATCCAGTTTCAGTAGTTTCATTGGCTTATCGTAAACTGAAAGAATTAAATATGTGTGGCAATTCACGCATTTTAATTATTGGTGCTGGCGAAACCAACCAAAATATTGCAAAGTATCTTAATAAACATAAATATTCAAACTTCTCTATTTTCAACCGCACGCTTTCAAAAGCTGAGACTTTAGCCGAAGAGTTAAATGGTAAAGCTTATGATTTAGAGGTGCTGGAGAATTTCACAGAGGGTTTTGATGTAATTATAACTTGCACAGGCTCTACCGAGCCAGTAATTACCGAAGAACTTTACGCTAAATTGCTTAACGGCGACACTGGCAAAAAGGTAATTGTAGATTTGGCTATTCCCAATGATGTTGCTGCGGCCGTTATTCACAACAACCCAATTCACTATATCGAGGTAGAATCTTTAAAAGAAGTTGCTCGCAAAAATATTCAAGAACGTTACAACGAGTTGGTTCATGCCGAAGAAATCATTAGCAATAACATTACTGAATTTTTTACCGTTTTAAAACAACGTCGCATCGAATTAGCGATGCAAGAGGTTCCACGTAAGATTAAGGAAATCAAAAATACCGCTATGAACGGTGTATTTGCTGATGAAATTAGTCAAATGGATGAAGTATCTCGTGAGGTTTTGGAGCGTGTAATGAACTATATGGAGAAAAAATGCATCAGTGTTCCAATGATTATGGCTAAAGAAATTTTGGTTAATCAATCTTAGCGTTAACCGCAAAGTTCACAAAGTTTAGGCGCAAAGACCGCCAAGCAAAATCCTATATTTCATATCTAGCTTGCCGAGGAATGAAGCAGGCTTCATGCTGATTTGAGGAAAAAGCATTGAAATCGTTAGCGGTATCAATCCTTAAAACCACTGAACAAAATAATTTTAAGCTGTGCTTAGCTTTGTAAGGAGGGAAAAACTAAAAAAATTATTTTCAATAGCAATTTGAAGAGCTTTTTAGCAAATCAGTAGCAAGCCTTGATTATTCATAGGTGTTAATTGTTTTTAATGGCCTTCATGAGTTCGCAAAAAATACTCGGTTTTTGCCCCACTTTTTATCTAGGAAAAGTGGAAAAGCCGCCCTCGGCCAGCGGATAAATTAACATCTCTGTAACCTCACTGTCGCATTTTTAAACAATTCATGGTATAAAGCAAATTAAACTTAAATTTGCAGCTCATTAAAAGTTTATAGTGAAGAAATTAACCATCGGAACACGCGGTAGCGAACTTGCTTTATGGCAGGCTAATCATATTCAAAATGAGTTAGCAGCCATAGGAATTGAAGCAGAAATAAAAATCATTAAAACACAGGGCGATAAAATCCTGAATTTACGTTTAGATAAATTGGAAGGCAAAGGTTTTTTTACCAAAGAATTGGAAGAAGAGCTTTTAGCAGGTACAATCGATTTGGCAGTTCATTGCTTAAAAGATTTGCCAACCAACCATCCTGCTGGCTTAACCATTGCAGCCATTCCTCCACGCGAAGAGGCAACGGAATATTTGTTGATTTTGAAAGATTGTGTAGATGTTTCTCAAAAACTTTCTTTAAAAAAAGGAGCCATGGTTGGCACTTCTTCAAACAGAAGAAAAGCACAGCTTTTAGGCTTGCGTTCTGATTTAGAGATTGAAGATTTACGCGGAAATGTTCCAACTCGCATTCAGAAACTAAGAGATGAAGATTACGATGCAATTATGTTGGCTAAAGCAGGTATTAAACGCTTAGGTTTAGATGTAAGTGAATTTCATGTAGAAGAATTAGAACCAACAGAATTTGTTCCGGCACCGGCTCAAGGTGCATTAGCCATTCAAATAAGGGAAAACGACAATGAACTTTTTGATGCGCTACAAACTTTACACGACCCTGCAACAGCCGAAGAAGTTGGTGTAGAACGTAAGGTTTTAAATCTTTTTGAGGGCGGTTGCCACATGCCTTTAGGTTGTTATTGCAAAAAAGAAGATGGCGAGTTCGAAGTGTGGACTTCAAAAGCAGAAACTGCAGAGGATTTCCCAGAGCGTTTATTTTTGCGCTCGGAAACTACTGATGGTTTGGCAGAAAGGATTGTTGCTAAGTTTGATAAGGAAAGAAAGAAACCTGCAAAGGTTTTTATTTCTCGCGAAATTGGAGAGCACAGTTATTTTCGCAAAGCTTTAGAAAGTAAAAATATAGAAATTGAGGGGCGTTCGTTAATTCGTACTTTCCCAATTGTAACGGTTTTAGACCAGTTTATTTTAAAAAATATCGATTGGATTTTCTTCAGCAGTCGTAACAGTGTGGAGTATTTCTTTAATCTTAAACCTCAGTTACCTAAAAAAACACAGTTTGGGGTTGTGGGAAGAGGTTCGGAAGACGCATTGCGCAAGTTTGGTCATTTTGCAAATTTCGTAGGTGCAAGTGGCGACATCACTGAAGTGGCCGAAGATTTTGCGAAACTGGTTTCAGGGAAGAATATTTTATTTCCAAGAGCGCAGGATTCTTTGCAATCGATTCAAAAATCTTTACCTGCAGATTCTAAAATCATTGATTTACCTATCTACGAAACGGTAATAGAAGAAAATATAGACCAAAGTTATGCTGATGTTTTAATTTTTACGAGCCCATCTAATGTTGATGCCTATTTCGCTGATAATTTATTGGAACCTGGTCAGCAGGTTATTGCGATAGGGAATTCTACAGGTAAGAAATTCGACGAAATGGGCGTGAAGTATGCTTTGCCCTATTCGCCTGATGAAATTGGATTGTCGGAAGCGGTTTTTGGAATAGAAATTAGGTAGAAAGGTTAAAGACTAAAGCTGAAAGAGCAAAGCGAAGAGAAAAGTAAACCGTAATCGGTTTGTTTCTAGAACTTTGAGGGTAAACTCCCCTCCTTATTTTCAAGGAGGAGTTGGGGGTGGTTTCTATTATAGAAGTACGAAACTAACCGATCTAAACCCGATTGAAGTGGAAGTACTTTTACCAAGTCCCCTTCAGGGGATTTAGGGGTAAAAGCTTGTAACGAAAAGCGGGACTACAGCAACCGAAGAACTACTGAAACTGCTTTTCAATATAAAATAAAAGAAAATTTTCGTGAAGACACGAATTAAAGCGCTCTAACAATTAATACAATTTTCAAGTCTTGATACTTGATACTAAATACTTGACAAAAAAATGTTACATCGTCCGAGAAGATTAAGGAAAAACCCGTTGGTTAGAGAGATGGTAGCCGAAACCCGACTATCGAAAGATATGTTTGTGTACCCATATTTTGTGGTGCCAGGAACGAATGTGACCCATGCAATTGATGCTATGCCAGGTGTAAACCATTATTCGGTTGATACTTTGGTTAAGGATGTTGAGGCAGGGATGAAAAAAGGCTTGAATAAAATTATGCTTTTTGGTGTTGGAGATGAAAAATCAGCCGATGCAAAATCGGCATATCACGACCAATCTTTGGTTCCGACAGCAGTGCGTGAGTTGAAAAAACAATTCGGTGAAGATTTATATGTAATTACTGATGTTTGCGTTTGTTCTTATACCACTCACGGACATTGCGGAATTATGGAGAACGATTACGTTCAAAATGATAAAACGGTTGATGTAATTGCGAAAATGGCTTTAACACATGCGCAAGCTGGTGCAGATATGTTTGCCCCCTCTGATATGATGGACGGTAGAATTGAAGCGATGCGTAATTTATTGGATGAAAACGGCTTCGTGAATGCTGCCATTATGAGTCATGCTACAAAGTTTGCATCAGCTTATTATGGTCCCTTTAGAGAAGCAGCAGATTGCGCACCAAGTAAAGGCGATAGAAAAGCTTATCAAATGGATTTCAGAAACCCTTTGGAAGCTTTGCGTGAAGCACAATTGGATGAACAAGAAGGTGCCGATGTTTTAATGGTAAAACCTGGATTAGCGTATTTGGATATTATTCAACGTTTGAAACAAGATACTAATTTGCCAATTGCAGTTTATAATGTATCGGGCGAATACTCGATGGTTAAAGCGGCCGCAGAACGTGGCTGGATTGATGAACAAAAAGTAGTAATGGAAACGATGCATGCTTTTGCAAGGGCCGGAGCAAGTATTATTACCACTTACCATATTAAAGATATTTTAAATAACGACTGGATATAATTTGAGCTGGAAGCTTAAAGCCGAAAGACCAAAGCGATTTTTACAGCGCTTAACTTTTCGCTTAAAGCTTTAGCCTTTCAGCTTTAAGCTTAATAAAAATGTTAGATCAATTAAAGAAAATGTTTTCAGGCAACGAGGCCGAAATTCCTGTAAATACTGGGAGTAAACCAGATATTTCAAGAGTAAAATCTGCCGAATTGTATGAAAAATCAAAAACGTATTTTCCTGGTGGCGTGAATTCGCCGGTAAGGGCATTTAAATCGGTTTATGGTACACCTCTTTTTATCGAAAAAGGTGATGGTTGCTTTATTTGGGATGCAGATGGAAATCAATTTATCGATTTTTGCGGAAGCTGGGGGCCTTTGATTTTAGGCCATAACAATCCTAAAATCCGCGAGAAAGTAACCGAAGTGATGCAGAATGGAATGAGCTTTGGTGCGCCAACAGCTTTGGAAAATGAACTGGCAGAATTGATTATCAAAAACAATCGTTTTGTAGAGAAAATTCGTTTTACAAGCTCGGGTACAGAAGCTGTAATGTCGGCCATTCGTTTGGCAAGAGGTTTCACCGGTCGCGATAAGATTATTAAATTTGAGGGCTGTTATCATGGTCATAGCGATTCGCTTTTAGTTAAGGCTGGTTCGGGTTTAGTTACTTTCGGTGAAACATCTTCAGCTGGTGTTCCTAAATCTTTCGCTGAAGAAACCATCGTAATTCCTTTGAATGATACAACTGCAATTGAACAAGCTTTTACACAATTTAAAGACCGAGTTGCTGCCGTAATTATCGAAGGTATTCCGGCAAATAATGGTTTGATTATTCAGGATGAAGAATACATAAAGTTTTTGCGTAAAATTTGTACTGAAAATAATTCATTGCTGATTTTTGATGAAGTGATCACTGGTTTCAGAGTCGGTTTCGAGGGCGCTGCTGCACATTATGGAATCACTCCAGATATTGTAACCTATGGAAAAATCATCGGTGGTGGTTTGCCTGTTGGCATGTATGGCGCATCTGCTGAGATTATGGCACATATTTCTCCTGATGGAGGCGTTTATCAGGCTGGTACACTTTCTGGAAATCCAGTTGCGATGGCTGCAGGTATTGCAACTTTAACTGAATTAAATAAATCAAGTTTCTATAAAGATTTAAATTCTAAATCACAGGAATTCGTGGCGAGTATTCAGCGTTTTGCAACAGCCAGAAACTATAAATTTAAAGTATTTACAATTGGTTCTATTTTTTGGTTTGCCTTTACTGATAAGGATAAAATTCAATCTGCTGATGATATCGATGCTAATAGCATGGAGAAATTCAAAATTATGCATCGTGAATTGTTAAACCGTGGAATTTATTTAGGACCATCGGGTTACGAAGTTGGTTTTGTTTCTGCAGCACATACTAAAATTGAGTTGGAGAAAGCAAAACGTGCTATTTTTGAGGCGTTGGATTTGGTGTTTAAGAAGTAGTATTTAACCACAGAGGGCACGAAATTTTTCACGGAGAACAAAAGGTTTTTAACCATATAAGAAATTAAAGAAAATATAAGCTTATTTTGTTGTTATTGTAGGTTGTAAACTTTGAGGGGAACTCCCCTCCTTATTTTCAAGGAGGGGTTGGGGCTGGTTTTAATTTATTGCACAAGCCCAAGTTATCTAAACCCGATTGAAGTGGATTCCGGTTTTTTAATCGGCAGAAACAAAAAGCGGCACTGAAATAACCGAAATGAACAGAAAATTGCTTTCTAAATAATATAATATAATTTTAGTGATTAAGGAATAAATCTTAAAATCCTTAAATCATAACAATCCCAGGTATGAAGAAATCCATCATAATATTTTACGCATTATTGCTTTATGCATTAATTCAGCTCATTTCTTGGGGTACATTGGTGGTGCGTTTACAGCCGAGCCGGATGACGATGATAATGGGCGAAGGCTCTGTTTTTCTTTTCTTGCTATGTATTGGTGGCTATTTTCTGCATCAATCGTTAAAAGGCGAGGATAAATTACGTGAACAGCAGCAGAATTTTTTGATGTCGATTACGCATGAGCTGAAATCGCCTTTGGCCGCAATAAAACTTTCTATTCAAACGATTGTTAAAAGAGATTTAGATAAGGCTCGGCAAACTTCATTGTTGAATAATTCGTTAAAAGATATTGAGCGTTTGGATGATTTAGTGGAGAATATGTTGTTGGCAACCAAGATTGAAAATCGTTCTTACACGTTTCCGAAAGAAGAATTTAACTTCTCAGAATTGGTTTATAAAATTACCGACAGGTTGCAAGTTCATTCTTGCGGCAACGAGCAGCTGATAAACGCCCAAATTCAGCCAAATTTGCAGTTAATGGGTGACAAGTTTGCCTTATCGTCAGTAGTGACGAATTTAATCGAAAATGCAGTGAAATACTCGAGTCCCTGCGATGAGATAAATGTGGTTTTAGATAAGGTTGATGAACATTTGAGGTTAAGTGTTATAGATAAAGGTCCAGGTATTTCAGATGCCGAAAAAATGTTGATATTTGATAAGTTTTACCGCGTTGGTAATGAGAATGTCAGAAAAGCGAAAGGAACAGGTTTAGGCTTGTTTATTGTGAAAGAGGTTTTACAATACCATGATGCAGATATTACAGTAAAAGACAATTTGCCTCGAGGAAGTATTTTTGAAGTAACATTTAGTTAATCTCAATTATGTCACAAAAATTAAGAATTCTATTGGTAGAAGACGAGGATCACTTGTTAGATGCTATCAAATTAAACCTAGAACTTGAGGGTTATAAAGTTCACGCCGTTAAAGATGGCAAAACCGCTCTTAAAATATTTAAAGAAGAACGCTTTAATCTAATCATTTTAGATGTAATGTTGCCCGAGATGGATGGTTTCCAGGTTTGTGAAACAATTCGTTTAGAGAATGCAGAAGTTCCGATTATGTTTTTAACTGCTAAAAACACTTCCGAAGATCGTGTTTTAGGTTTGAAAAAGGGAGCTGATGATTATCTAGTTAAACCTTTCAACTTGGAAGAATTGATTCTTCGTGTTGGTATCTTGGTTAAACGCAGTTTAAAATCAGATGATTTAAAAGAATTAAATTCTTACAAAATCGGTGATAAAACTATCTATTTCAACTCTTTTGAATTGAAACATGACGATGGTACAATTACACCATTAACGAAGAAAGAAACCATGTTGTTAAAGCTTTTAATCGAGCGTAAAAACGATGCAGTTTCTCGCGAACAGATTTTAGAAACCGTTTGGAATTACGATGTCTATCCATCTACCAGAACAATTGATAACTTTATTTTAACGTTCCGTAAGTATTTCGAGCCAGACCAAAAAAATCCCGTTTATTTCCACTCTATTCGTGGCGTAGGCTATAAATTCACTGATATTCATTAATGTATAACAGTCTTGGTAGGTATGTGTTGATGGCCGTTTTTTTGCTAGCAGCATTGGTTTGTATTTTCTATAATCAATATGAGTTAGCAGCGGTTGCAGGTTTTCTTTTTGTTTTTATTATCTGGAGTCATTTTAGACATAGTTCTGTTTTAATGGCTTCAAAATATTTTAAAAACAATGAGTTTGGAAAAGCTAAACTAATGTTGGCTGAAGTTCCGAATCCAGAAAGATTATCGAAAAACCGAAGGGGTTATTATGAATTTATGCAAGGCAATATGGCCTTAAAGGAAGAAGATTTTGATAAGGCTGAATATCATTTTCAGTTGGCAAGTCGTTTCCCGGTTGGCGGTAAAAATCAGAAAGGTTATGTTTTGATACATTTGGCTAATCTTGCACTAAGAAAAAAGGACAAGGAAAAAGCTGAAGCTTATACGAAATTGGCTAAAGAACTTGCAGAATCTTCACGTTCGAAAGATATTATCACCAAGATAGAAAAGGAAATAGGCAAATTATAATATTAATATTGTCATTTTGAATAACGAAGCACCGGTTTAGGAATAAAAAGGTACTTCGTTTTTTTTTTATTTATACATTTGCGCAATTAAAATTTTACCTAACCGTCATGCTGAATTTATTTCAGCATCTTTTTGTTATAAGACCCGGAAATTATTCAGGGTGGCGATTTGCGATATCAAATACAAATCATGAAGAATAATTTATTTTTAGACGCTGCATTTTCGAAACAAACAGAACGCCCGCCAGTATGGATGATGCGTCAGGCTGGCCGTTTTATGCCACAATATTGGGAGATTAAAAACAAATACTCTTTTTTAGAGATGTGTAAAACCCCTGAAATTGCGGCAGATGTTACTATGCTACCTGTTGATTTATTGGATATTGATGCAGCGATTTTATTCTGTGATATTTTAGTAACTGGCGAGGCCATGGGTGGCGATTTAAGTTTTACTCAAGGCGTTGGTCCTAAGTTTGCAAATCCTGTGCGTAACGCACAAGATATCGATAACTTAAATGTTGATTGTTTAGATGAGTTGCAATATGTTGCTGATGCGATTAAAGTTATTCAGCAACGTTTAAATGGACGTATTCCTTTAATAGGTTTCGCTGGTGCACCTTTTACAGTTATGAGCTATTTAATTGAGGGTGGTTCTTCAAAGGATTTTAAATTAACCAAGCTTTTTATACACAACCAACCAGAATTGGCACATAAACTTTTGGCTAAAATTGCCAAAGTAACTGCTGATTACTTGAACCTTCAGATTGCTGCTGGTGTTAACGCGGTTCAGATTTTTGATAGTTGGGCGCTTGCTTTATCATGGAATGATTATCAGGAATTTTCTCACCGTTACATTCAGGAAATCATCTCTAATTTAAATAGAAAAGATATTCCGGTAATTTCTTTCTGTAAAGGAAGTTCGGTTTTTGCACCAATTATGGCCGAGGCTAAGCCTGATGTAATTTCGGTAGATTGGAACGCAGATTTATTGAACATTAAAAATGCTTTACCTCAAGGTATTGCGGTTCAAGGAAATTTAGACCCACATATTTTATATGCTGATAAAGCTGTTATCAAAGCCCAAATACACAGATTATTTGAACGTATGCGTGGTACAGAAGGTTTTATCTTTAATTTAGGTCATGGTATTATGCCAGATATTCCTTTTGATAATGTAAAGTACGCAATTGATGTGGTAAAGGAGTTTAGGTATTAAACGTACCAATTGATTTTTGTATATTAGCTATATAACTTAAAGAGTATATGACTGTAAAATCGTTGAATGATGAGGATAAGCTGCCAATTAAGCAATTAATAAAGGCAGTTAATAGAAAGATGGATGATGTTTTAAGAGTGGTTGATGCTTTAAACTTGGGTAGAACCGAGGTTAAAGCAGATGGCGTTTATAGAACATTTAATAACGGGGATACGATTAAAGTGGCAGAAGGTGTTTTTAAGCAAAGAAGGGTTTCTTCAAAAAGAATTAAACTTTTTTAATGCCTCAACAGCCAAAATTGAGAATTTTTGCCGGACCAAATGGCTCTGGTAAAACTACTTTATTCGATTCGATAAAATCAAGCTATTTCTCTACCAGAATTTTTGTTAATGCAGACTTATTAGAAGATAAGTTTCAGCGGGAAAATTTTTTAAACCTATCTGAGTTTGAAATCGATGCTACTAATACGGATTTTGAGTCATTTTGCTTTCAAAACGGTCTATTCATAAAAGCTGGTTTCACTACCCAAAGTTGGAACTTAGTTTTACGAGAAAATGTTATTGTTAAAAATACAGAAGAAACAACGATATACAATTCTTATCACTTTGCTATTATAGCTGATTTTATCCGGTATGCGCTATTAAGAAATAAAAAATCTTTTGCTTTCGAAACCGTATTTTCACACCCTTCAAAATTAAATCTTATTGATTTTGCCCATCAAAATAACTATAAAGTGTACCTGTACTTTGTCGGAACAGAAACACCAAAGATAAACCTAGAAAGGGTTAAAGATCGGGTTTTAAAGGGTGGGCATTTGGTTGAAACAGAAAAGATTGAGAAACGCTACTTTTTGACAATGGGTTTATTAATCGATATGATTAAAAAGGCTGATGTAACTTATCTTTGGGATAATTCTAGTAGTAAGCATAATTAGGTGGGCAATATTAAAAATGGAATATTAAATTTAGAATTTTTAAATATTCCTGATTGGATAGAAAGCTATATCTTGAATAAATTTAAACAATGATAGAAATCTTAGAGCCATATTACTACTACTTTCTTGCGGTACACATTGTATTCGTGATTAGCTGGATGGCGGGTTTGTTTTATATTTTAAGTCTTTTCATTTACCATAGGGAGGCCAATGAAAAGCCTGAGCCAGAAAAAAGTATCCTCATAAAGCAGTTTATCAAAATGGAGGCAACTTTGTGGAGGATTATTGCTACCCCGGCAATGGTAATTTCTGTTTTGGCAGGTGCAAGTATGCTTACTTTGCACCCAGGTTTATTACAAATGGATTGGATGTGGGTTAAGCTTGGCTTTGTTATTGGTCTACTTATCTATCATTTCATCTGTCAAAATATCGTTAATCAGCTTAAAAATAATCAATTCAAGATGACGAGTTTTCAACTCCGTTTATGGCGTGAACTCGCTACTATTTTTATGATTGCGATTGTTTTTATTGTGATTTTGAAAAATGCACTAAACTGGATTTATGGTTTAATTGGCATTATGGGCGTGGCTATGGCTATTATGATTGCCGTGAAGCTTTATAAAAATTATAGATTGAAAAAGTAAGGTGAAACCTTAAAGAAGAAAGGTAAAAGCGACATTCAAAGCAAAAATAAATTAACTTTTAAATATGAAGCCTTTGTTTCCTTTGCGTAAACTTGTTTCAACTTCTTGATACTTGATGCTCGCTACTTTGTACTTTACCAAAAAACTATTTTAAATTTGGGCGATAAAATCCAAACTCATGTTTACAACTACAGGTTTGAAAAAAACCTTACTCTTTATAACTTTTATTTTTACCTCTTATTTTGCTTCAGCGCAGTTTAATCAATCGGCGCTTGAAAATAGAATTCGCCCAGATAGTAGCCTAACCAACGAGGTTCATTTTAATTTTTACAATTTTAATTACGTTCGTAATTACGAGTACACCAACGATTTTCATGATGGTTATACCTTGTATGGAACACAGTTGCAGCCCCAAATTGTATATTATGCGCACCCAAATCTGGCTATAACTGCCGGTGCTTTCATTCGTAAAGATTTTGGAAGGAATGGAATAACGGACGCCAAGCCTCTATTCAGCCTGAAATACCATAAAAGAAATCTGACTTTAATTTTTGGAAGTTTGGAAGGTGGCATTCAGCATAAATATATTGAGCCACTTTATGATTTTGAAAGAACGATTACCAATCCAATTGAATATGGAACGCAGTTATTAGTTGAACGCAAGAAATTTAATTTGGATGCCTGGATTGCCTGGCAGAAAATGATTTACGCTGGCGAGGCCGCAAAAGAAGAAATTATTGGTGGTTTATCTACTGAAAGTACAATTGCAGAAAACAATGGCTGGAAGTTTAGTTTTCCTGCCCAGTTTTTAGCTTTTCACCAAGGTGGACAAATTGATGTGTTAAAGGAAATTCCGATTAGTACTGTTTTTAACGGCGCTGCTGGGTTAAAGTTGCATAAAGCAATTAACACCAACATTAAGCAAGTTTATACCGATAACTACATCGCAGTTTATAAAGATTTATCGCCAGATAAACGTCGTGCCTACCAAGGTGGTTTTGGTATGTGGTTAAATGCAGGTGTTGAAAGTAAGTGGGGAAGCTTGGTTGCCTCTTACTGGAAAGGAAATAATTTTATTTCGATTAAAGGAATGCCTCTTTATGAATCGGTTTCGAGTAATTTATACACAAATGGCTTAAAGCAAAGTGGTAGAAATATTGTTTCGTTGCGTTATGCTTACCAAAAGGAATTGATTCCACATTTGTACCTGGATGTTCGTTTTGAACCGCATATTGATTTGGATAATACAGATAAGCAACTGCAATTTAATCATTCGTTTTTCTTGACTTACAAACAGGATTTCAGATTGTTTAAAGTTAAGAAGAAAGACTAAAAATTCGATTGCCGTCAGCTTAAGCAGAGGGCAATGAATTACAAGCTGGTTAAAATATATCTATTCTTTGCCGTTGGCTTCAGCCAACGGATTATAAGTAAATTGCATTTCGGCTTTAGCCAAATTATGCGCTATGCAAACCTGAAGTTTGTAATACTGTTCTAAGTTTCTAAACCCGATAGGAGTGCAAATACTTTTGATTTAATCTATAAGGTTTTTAAAATTTTATAGATTTAAAAAAGATTGCAACGAATAACGGTACTGAAACTTCAAAAAAGCAATTAACATTCATTTTCAAATAAAAAAATTATATCTTTCTTGGGTATTAGTTTGAATTTATTCCGTTGATTATCAGTCGATAAAAAATAGTTTTAACTTTTTTTAACACCTCATGCAACCAATGTTTGTAATCTGCCATCTTCTATATACAAACACACAATGAAATTGACGCGAAGCTATACGATAAACGATTTGATGGAGGGCTGCAAAGCTGGCGACCGGAAGATGCAAGAGCTGCTTTACAAGCAAACTGCATCGAAAATGTTAGCCGTTTGTATGCGCTATGCGAAAGATAGAATGGAGGCCGAAGATGTATTGCAAATGGGATACATTAAAATTTTTCAGAAGATAAAAGAGTACAGAGGCGATGGCTCTTTTGAGGGTTGGATTAGAAGAGTAATGGTAAACACGGCTATTGAAAGTTACCGTAAAAATTTACGCAGCTTAAATGTTGTAGAGATAGATGAGGCTTACGAACAACCATCAACAGGATTTGATTTTGGTACTCTAGGGATGCAGGATTTAATGAAAGTGATACAGAAATTAGCAGACGGCTATAGAATGGTTTTCAATATGTATGTAATTGAAGGTTATTCTCATAAAGAAATTGGAGAAAGGTTAGGTATTTCTGAGGGTGCCAGTAAATCGCAGCTATCGAGAGCCAGAGCAATATTAAAAGAAGAAATTATAAAAATGGAGGGATTTGGTTATGCAACCTATACAGGATAAGGATTTTGATAAGTTATTTGCAACTACTTTCGAAGATGCAGAAATTACACCATCGAGAGATTTGTGGAGCAGCATTGAAAGTGAAATTGAACCTAAGAAAAAAAGGGTAATCCCAATTTATTGGCTATCGGCGGCGGCAGTTTTAATAATTGCAATGGTTGGATTTTTGGTTTATCAACAACAAGATGTAAAACCAAGACAATATGCCAATAATATTCAACCTAAAGTTAAACAAGCAGTTATTTTGGAGCAAGCTGTTAATGATTCTTCGGTTGTTAAGCCTACTGAAAAAGTTGAACAAACTTTACCTGTTACGAGTAAACCAAGTACAAATTTAGTTAAAACTAAGTTAAGAGATGATGTTAAACCAGTAGAAAGGCAAAAGGTAGTTACTGCACCTGAACTGCAAAAACAAGAAACTATGATTGCTAAAGTTGAAGAGCCTAAGAAAGATATTAAAACTAAAATTGATGAGGCCATTCTGCAAACTAAGGATGAAACTGTTTTAGCATCAAACATTGGCGCCATTAAAACTGATGAAGTGATTGGTGAAAATAATCAGGTAGAAAACAAAGGCATCCGCAATGTTGGCGATGTAGTTAACTTAATTGTAAATACAGTGGATAAGAGAAAAGATAAGTTTATTCAGTTTAGAACTGATGATGACGATTCTTCACTTTCATCAATAAACATCGGGCCATTTAAGTTTGGCAAAAAGAAAAAATAGAACAAGATTATTCAAGAAATCATCAATCCCACAAAAATTAATTATTCAAAAAAGAGAAACATAAACACACAATATATGAAACGTCTAATTTTTACAGCACTTTTGGCAAGCGGACTTGTCGGTGCTATCGCTCCAAATGCTTTTGCACAGCAAGATACAGTGGTTAAGGATACTATAGTACAAAAGAAAGCTAAATATAATTTAACTATTGGTGGCGGAAATCTCATAACTAAAATCTCTGATTCAACAGATAATGCCAAGAAAGGTCGCTTTGTAGGTGGCGTTACCTTTACCAGAGTTGATTTAGGTTTTTCAAGATTAATTGATAATGGAAGCTTTAACCTTTCGCCAAACAACGATTTTTTAGATTATAAAGGAGGTAAAACAAGCACATTCTCTTTCGATGTTTTACAGTTTGGATATCGTTTTAACTCAAACTTTAAAGTTTATGTAGCAGGAGGTTTCGATTGGACGTTAATTCGCCTTAGAAAAGATATTACCATCGCTAAAAACTCTAGTGAATTTGTTTATATCGAGCAACCTGTACACTTTTCTAAAAATCGTTTCTCGAGCAGTTATGTCCACATTCCTTTAAACTTTGAATTCCGTACAAACGAAAGCAGCAAAGGTAAAAGATTCTATTTTGTGTTAGGTCCAGAGGTTAGTTTCTTGTTAAATGGAAAAATAAAACAAGTTAGTGAAGAGCGTGGTAAAGAAAAACAATATGATAGCTACCATTTTCAATCGGTACGTTATGGAGGTACAATTAGATTTGGTTACGGCGGTTTAGGCTTATTTACTAAATATTACTTCAACGATATGTTTGCGACAACTCAGCAAGCAGGCTTAAAGAACATGAGTTTCGGTGTAACCTTTGGCTTAAACTAAAATATAATAACACACAATTATGATAAAATCCTGTTTCGGTTAGGCGAAACAGGATTTTTTGCATAAAAACATTTCGCTTTAAGCTTTAGTCTTTCTGCTTTTAGCTTTATATTTACCGTGTGAGCGATACCATAATCAGTGTAAAAAATTTAACGAAACAATACCAAGCCGAGCAAGCTGCCGGAATTAAAGATATTACTTTCGATATTAAAAGAGGTGATGTAGTTGCTATTATCGGAGAAAGTGGCAGTGGTAAATCGACTTTGCTAAAATCTATCTATGGATTATTAAAAAAAGATGATGGAGAAATCTTTTTTGAAGACCAACCAGTTAAAGGCCCTGATGAACAGTTAATTCCTGGTCATAAGCAAATGAAGATGGTTACCCAAGATTTTTCATTGAATATTTATGCTAAGGTTTACGATAATATTGCTTTACAACTCTCCAATACTGATCTCAAAACCAAATCGGAGAAAACTTTGGCCATCATGGAGCATCTTAGGATTCTTCCCTTACAGAACAAAAAAATTATTGAGCTGAGCGGTGGCGAGCAACAACGTGTGGCAATTGCCAAAGCAATGGTTGCAGATACCAAAGTTTTGCTGTTAGATGAACCGTTTAGTCAGGTAGATGCATTGCTTAAAAACCAGCTGAGAGCTGATATAAAACGTGTGGCTGCTGAAACTGGCGTTACGGTTATTTTAGTTTCTCACGATCCGGCAGATGGCTTATTTTTAGCCGACCAGCTGTTGATTTTACGAAATGGGGAACTTTTACAAACAGGTAAACCGTCAGAAATTTATCAACAGCCTAAACACATTTATACTGCACAGATATTAGGTAATGCAGTAGTCTTATCTCGTGGCGATGCTGAAAAATTAGGTTTGAAAACTTTTGCTGGAAATATAGTTTTTTACCCAGAATGGGCAGAAATAAATAGTAACTGGAGTAGTAGAAGATTTGAAGTAAGGGATGTATATTATAAAGGTTTCTACGATGAATTATTACTGGAAAGAAACGGAGTTACGGTTCGAGCCCTGCAGCTAAATAGGGGCGAGCATAAAAAAAACGACTACGTTCAGTTGAACATTAGTCGTTTTTTAGAGTTTTAAATAGTTTTTTTAATCAGCAGTAGATGCTACTAAAACAATTCTGGCACCTATACTTGCAGTTGGTCTTACTGGTAGTGTTCCTCTGTTATTGTTGTATTGTAAATATACTCTGATTCTTCCAGGGAATGAGCTATAGCTGTATGAATCAGTTCCATAGGTAAAAGGCAATGCATCATATCCATCATCATTGAAACGGGCAAAGGATAAGATGATACCATCATCTTCATATTGTTCTATTCTATTATCGGTAATGTCAACGTAATAATAAAGTCCATTTGCATCACTTCCCGAAATCCACTGATTAGGCTGGATGGTTTTGTATAAAGTAATGTTTGGAGTGTTTTGAACAATTGTGTCTTTCTTGCAAGATGCCAGACCTAGTGTGACAATGCAAAGCATTAGGATAGTAAGTTTTTTCATGTTGATTTTGCTTAATTTGTGTGTGTGTGCTATGCGTAATACAAAACCACTGCCAAAAATTCTGATGAACACAATATGGATTAATATTTGTTTATTCTTTAAACACACAATATTGAAATTTGAATTAATTTCCTCCATTATGAGAATCGTTTTTAGAGTTTTACCATGGTTAATTTTATTAGTAGCGGGTTATTTTTTTATCTCAAAAAAGTTCAGCATTAATACATCCGTTGAAAGCAAACATCAGCTTTTAGTAGAGAAAATTGAGTCTATTGGCAAACTGGAGCTGGTTCGCTACCAAATTAGTGACGTTTTGGAACATAAGAATAAAACAGATTTTTTACCTGAGGCCAGCGTGTTGCTTATTGTAAAAGCAGAAGCAGTGGGTTGTATCGATCTTACAAAAATTACAATTAACGATATTGATATTGATGCCGATACAGCTGTAGTAAATTTACCACAGCCAGAGATTTGTTACGTAAAAATTGACCACAAAAACTCTAAAGTTTACGACACTAAAATGGCTTTCTTCCGCGAGGCTGGATTGGTAGATGAAGCTTACAAAGCCGCCGAAAAACATGTTGCTGCCGAAGTTAAGAAATCGGATATTTTAGCACAGACAAAAAACAATGCTCTGATTGTGCTAAGACCTCTGATTGAGGGGTTAGGCTATAAAAATGTAAGGTTGACTTTTGAATAAATTTTTCACCATTTATGAAAAATAACGAACATTTTAAGGGAATTTGCTTAGATGCTCTAATGTTTCTATGATGGTGAAATTTTCTATTTCAGAAAATCTTCACGATGTGGATTAAAAACATCAATTAAAAGTCCGGCTTCTAAGCAAACTACTCCATGGAATACCATGGTTGGTGCAAAGAAAACATCACCTTCGTTTAATATTTTTTTGTCATCGCCCATCATAACTTCAAAACTGCCACGGGCAACGTAACTCAGTTGTAAATGCGGATGGTTGTGAACTGTTCCGATAGCATCCTTTTCAAAATCGACTTTAACCAACATCAGGTTATCATCATACGCCATAATTTTGCGTTTAACACCAGCACCTAAATCTTCCCAATTGATGTCGTTATCAGCAATTAATGTTTTGTTTGTTAAATCTTTGAAATTCATAATGTTGTTTTATTTAACATTTAAGGAATTTAGGTTAGATGAACTTAGATTTCTTAGATGGTAAAATTTATATTGTGTTAAAAGATTAAACCAGATACTCAAACAAAGTCTGGTCTTGGTTCAACTCAATAATTTCGAATTTAAAATATTTCATACGTTGTACCAAACTTGCATAATCATCTTTATTCGTTAATTCAATTCCAACCAAAGCAGGGCCGTTTTCTTTATTTGTTTTTTTAATAAACTCGAAACGTGTAATATCATCATGAGGACCTAAAACCTCGTTCACAAATAATTTTAATGCACCTGGTCTTTGTGGGAAACGTACAATAAAGTAATGTTTTAAGCCTTCGAAAAGTAAAGATTTCTCTTTGATTTCCTGCATGCGCTCTATGTCGTTATTACCTCCGCTGATTACACATACGATGTTTTTACCTACAATATGGTCTTTTACCTGTTCTAAAGCTGCAACAGATAAAGCACCAGCAGGTTCTACAACAATGGCATCTTCATTATATAGCTTTAAAATAGTTGTGCAAATTTGCCCTTCTGGAATTAAGTAGGTTGAGCTAAGTAGTTCCTTACAATATTTGTAGGTAATCCAGCCCATTCTTTTTACTGCTGCCCCATCAACAAAACGTTCAATGTTTTCAACTGTTATCGGTCCGCCATTTTTAAGCGCTTCACTTAACGATGGAGCGCCCATTGGCTCTACACCGAAAATTTTAACATCAGGTTTCACTGTTTGCAGGTAAGCACTAACTCCCGATGCCAAACCGCCACCACCTACAGGTACAATTATGGCATCTAAGTCCGGTAAATCCTGAAAAATTTCCATTGCAACTGAAGCTTGTCCTTCAATCACTTTGTCATCATCAAAAGGCGGAATAAAGGTTGATGATTTTTCTTCGCAATATATTAATGCTTCTTTTAAACAATCGTCAAAAGTATCACCAACTAAAACAATTTCAATATTATCGCCACCAAACATATTTACTTGCTTGATTTTTTGCTTAGGGGTTATTTCAGGCATAAAAATTACACCCTTAATGCCTAGCTTTTTGCAAGAATAAGCTACGCCCTGAGCATGATTACCAGCGCTGGCACATACAATTCCATTCTCTAAAGCATCAGTATTTAAGGTGCTTATCTTATTATAGGCACCACGCAATTTGTAAGAACGAACAATTTGTAAATCTTCTCTTTTTAGATAAATATTTGCATTGTATTTTAACGACAATCCTGCATTATACTCAAGCGGAGTGCGTTTTACAACCCCTTCTAAAGTTTTAAATGCACCTTCAAAATCGAAAGTATTTTTTATTGTATCATTCATATTTTAAGTATCGAGTATGTAGAATCAAGACTAGATTTTTTACTTATGTTTTTTGAAAAGCAATTCAGGTGCTAATCGGTTAATGTAGTCCCGCTTTTCGTTTCAAGCTTTTTTATTGCCATCCTGAGCGTAGTTGAAGGGTAATAAAAAAGGTTTCACTTCAATCGGGTTTAGATTGTTCAGTTTTGTGCTTCTATAATCGAAACCACCCCAACCCCTCCTTGAAAATAAGGAGGGGGATTTTCCCCTCATAGTTTAAAAGCTCTACTTTTCAATTTATCCATTATCAGATTGCTTTGTGCCTTGTAATGACGGAAGGACTATTCGCATTTCGCTTTATTCCTTACTTTTTATTTTTTCCACTTTGGTCTTTAAGCTTTTAGCTCTCTTACAAAAACTTATTAATTGCATCTAAATATGCATTGGCAGATGCTTTTACAATATCGGTGCTGAAGCCAAAACCTACAAAAGATTTTCCTTGGTAATCTACTTTCATATTCACCTTACTTACATCATCGCTTCCGCCATGCATCGCCTGAATAGTAAATTCTTTAAGTGTGATATCTTTATCAATGATGCTTACAATGGCGTTAATCGTAGCATCAACAGGTCCATTACCTTCAGCTTTTGCTTCCTTTTCTTCGTTATTGTATTGAAGTTTAATGGTTGCAGTTGGTTTTTCCAAATCGCCACAAACCACTTGCAATAAGTTTAATTTGTAGCCATTTTTATATGATTCTGTTTCGCCATTACTCATTAAGAACAACAAATCATCGTCTGTAATATCTTTTTTCTCATCAGCTAAAACCAGGAAACGCTCGTAAATATCATCAATATTAATTTTTTCGATATCATAATCTAAACGCTCTAAATGGTGCTTTAAAGCATGGCGCCCACTGCGAGCTGTTAAAATAATATCAGCACTATTTAAACCAACATCTTCAGGGTTGATAATTTCATAGTTTTCACGATGTTTTAAGAAACCATCCTGATGGATACCAGAACTATGTGCAAAGGCATTTTTACCAACAATTGCTTTATTCGGCTGAACAGGCATGTGCATCATTCTGCTCACCATTCCGCTAATTTCAGTAAAATGTTTGCTGTTAATTCCGGTGTGCAAGCCCAAACTATGGGTTTTCAAAATCATCGAAACTTCTTCCAAAGCCGTATTTCCAGCTCTTTCGCCTATTCCATTTATGGTACATTCAATCTGGCGAGCACCATTAACAACCCCAGCAATACTATTTGCAGTAGCCAAACCTAAATCGTTATGGCAGTGAACAGAGATAATTGCTTGGTCGATATTTTTAACATTTTCCTTTAAGTAAAGGATTTTAGAACCATATTGGTCGGGCATGCAATAACCATTAGTATCTGGAATATTTACTACAGTTGCACCAGCAGCAATAACCGCTTCAATCATTTGCGCTAAAAATTCATTGTCTGCTCTTCCTGCATCTTCTGCATAAAATTCAACATCTTCAACAAATTTTTTGGCATATTTAACCGCTTCAACAGCTCTTTCTAAAATCTTTTCTCTGGTGCTGTTAAATTTATATTTAATGTGCATATCCGAAGAGCCAATTCCTGTATGGATTCGTGGATGTTTAGCATATTTTAAAGATTCGGCAGCAACATCAATATCACCTTTTATTGCTCTTGTTAAGGCACAAATGGTTGGATTTTTAATTGCCTTTGATAATTCTACAACACTTTGAAAATCACCAGGGCTAGAAATTGGAAATCCTGCTTCAATTACATCTACGCCAAGTAATTCTAGTGCTTTCGCAATTACAATTTTTTGGTCGGTATCTAACTGGCAGCCTGGAACCTGTTCTCCATCGCGTAAGGTTGTATCAAAAATATATACTTTATTTGGGTCGAGTATCATTATGCTTTGTTTAGGAATTGATTGAATTTTGTGATAAAAACTTTAAGACTAATTTGCCCATTTCGGCAGTACCTAAAACTTTAAATCGGTTAGTAGTTTGATCTGCAATATCATGCGTTCTGAAACCTTCTTTCAAAACGGCATCAACGGTATCAACCAGTAGTTTAGCTTCTTCTTTTAATCCGAAACCAATTTCCAGCATCAGTGCTGCAGATAGGATAGAGGCCAGTGGGTTGGCTAAATCTTTACCGGTAATATCGTGTGCTGAACCATGAATAGGTTCAAAGAAACCTGTGCTTTCGCCAACAGATGCTGATGCCAACATGCCCATCGAACCTGCAATTTGAGATGCCTCATCGGTAAGGATATCGCCGAACAAATTGGCGGTTAAAACCACGTCAAATTTCTTAGGGTTTTTGATTAGCTGCATCGCTGCATTATCAATAAACATGTGTTCAGTTTCTACATCAGGATATTGTTTTGCTATTTCCTGAACAGTTTCACGCCACAAGCGAGAACTTTCTAAAACATTTGCCTTATCTACCGAACATAACCTTTTGCTCCGTTGTTGTGCAGCTTGATAAGCCTTATGTGCGATGCGTTCTACTTCGTAACGGTGATAAATCATCAAATCAGAAGCTGTATTTCTGTCCTCGGAACGTGTTTTTTCACCAAAGTAAACATCGCCAGTTAATTCGCGGAAGAACAAAATATCTGTACCTCTTAAAATTTCTGGTTTAATGCTTGATGCCTGAAGAAGTTCATCAAATAGTAATATTGGGCGGAGGTTTGCGAATAAGCCAAGTTCTTTACGGATTTTCAATAAGCCTTGCTCAGGTCTAACTTTTAAACTTGGGTCGTTATCATATTTGGCATGACCGATGGCACCAAAGAGGATAGCGTCGCTTTTTCTTGCTTTTTCTAAGGTTTCATCTGGTAGTGGTTCACCTGTAACTTCAATGGCCGCATGGCCCATCAACGCCTCGTCAAACAAAAATTCATGACCAAAAATTTCAGCAATTTTTTCTAATGCTGCTTTCCCCCATGTGGTGACTTCGGGTCCAATACCGTCTCCAGGTATTACTAAAATGTTCTTCTTCATTGTATAAATCTTATCGTCATTGCGAGGCACGAAGCAATCTTTTTCGCGGTATCTCCATAAATGAGATTGCTTCGTGCCTCGCGATGACGAGTTTTGTTATTAAATCAGTTCTTCAATTACTTCAGTCGATTTTACCTCGCCTTTTTCTAATAATATTCTTTTTTCTATGCAGGTTGGCAACTGCGATTCAAAATGGCCAACATAAATTAAGGTCATTCCATTGCTACACAATTCATCAATTAATTGATTGAAATGCTGTGTTTGCTGTTGGTCTAAACCCTGGCAGGGTTCATCCAGAATTAATAATTCAGGATTTTTGATAATGGTTCTTGCCAACAAAACCAACCTTTGTTTTCCCAATGGCAGAGATTTTAATAATTCATTTTTAGAAGCTGTTAACCCAAAATATTCTACCAGCTCATCAACTTGTTTGCTTTTGGTATAAGGTAACTGCTGAAATAATCCAACGGTATCGTAAAAGCCTGATGCAATGCTTTGCCAAACTGTAGCTGAGGCATCAAAATACCAGTGAAACTCTGGTGAGATTAAGCCTATGTGTTGTTTAATGTCCCAAATACTCTCACCGCTCCCACGCCTTTTACCAAATAAATAAAGTTCATTGGCATAAGATTGTGGATGGTCGCCATTTACCAAGCTTAACAAAGTAGATTTACCCGAGCCATTATGTCCTTGCAATAACCATTTTTCTCCAGCTTTAACTTCCCAATTGATGTTCTTGAGGACTTGCTTTTCGCCATAGCTGATGTTTACATCAACCATTTTAATGATGTTTTTAGATGAATAAACTGGCGATTCCTTTAAAAAATCTGGAATTTCTCTATTATGTTTTTCCGTAGAAAAGGATTTTATTTTTCTTATATCAGAAACTGAGATCTGTCCATCTTTTATCTCCGCATAGCGATTGATTGAAGCTGGTAATTCCGCATCGTTAGAAATTAAAATCATTTGCACACCTTTGGCCGAAACTTCATCTAAAAGAATGTTTAAATTCTTACGTGATGCAGCATCTAAGCCGGTATAAGGTTGGTCGATGATTAACAATTGTGGCTTCAACCATAAAGCCTTAACCAGTTGTAATTTTTTATGCTCTCCGCTTGATAATTCAATTAACTGTGAACTTGCAAAAGAAGAAAAATTTAATGCCTCTAAAATAGGTTCAACTTTATCAAAATGAAGTCCTTTCTCTTTGCCGTAACCAACTAATTCTGCATGAACAGTAAGCGTATCTTTTGCCTGCTGACTGGTATAACGTTGTTGATAATAGAAATTGGCAACGCCTTCTAAGTTTTTAAACTGGTACCAGCTCTCTACAAATAAAACTTCGGGAGGTAGGTTAGTATCAGTTTTGAAATCGATATTTACTTCGCCAATTGCCTTTTCTAAACCAGCAATAATTTTTGCCAATGAGGTTTTTCCACTACCACTCTTGCCAAATAAAACCCAGTTTTCGCCGGTATTTATAGTCCAATTCAAATCCATTAACACCGATTTTTGCGGGTATTTAAGGTTTAAGTTTTGAATGCTGACTATACTTTCTTTCACTGTTTTTTTAACCACTTTAGGAAACTTAAGCGCACCTAAGTTTTTTTAAATTCTGTTATGTTCATTCGTCATTGAGAGGAATTAAGCAATTTTAAAGCGATGGGTTGAAGAACCTAGCGATAGTTGTTAGATTGCTTCGTGCCTCGTAATGACGTGTGTGTTCGCTTAAGTCTTTAAGCTTTGGTCTTTCAGCTTTTCTCAAATTCCTCAATCAACTCTTTTTGGGCTAAAATGAAATCGATATCATCATAGCCATTAATTAAGCAAGATTTTTTGTAGACGTTAATTTCAAAAGTTTCAGCCTCACCTGTTTCAACAATGGTAACCGTTTGATTTTCTAAGTCAACTGTTAAAGGCGATTTTGCATTGGCATTAACTGCGGTAAAAATTTGAGCTAAAAATTCTTCGCTAACCTGAATAGGAAGCAAGCCATTGTTTAATGCATTTCCTTTAAAAATATCAGCAAAGAAACTGCTAATTACCACATCAAAACCTGCGTCTTGAATGGCCCAAGCGGCATGCTCACGACTGCTACCACAACCGAAGTTTTTACCGGCAACCAAAACCTTACCGCTATAAGTGGGATCGTTTAAAACGAAATCTGCTTTAGGTTGGCTATCATTTTCATAACGCCAATCGCGGAACAAATTCTCACCGAAACCTTCACGAGTGGTGGCTTTCAAAAACCTGGCAGGAATAATCTGGTCGGTATCGATGTTCTCTATGTTTAAAGGCACAACTGCCGATGTTAATTTTGTGAATTTTTTCATACCCCTTATTCCCCTTAAGGGGAAATTTTTATGATTAATTATTTTTATTCTTTGGTCTTTAGTCTTTAAGCTTTCTTCCAAGCCTTCACTCTCAATCTTCTATAATCTGCAACCCATTCTCCGTTGATGAAGTAATTGGGTTTTAGAATTTCTACAGCCAAGTTTTTAATTGATTCAGCTTGCTGGTTATCTAAGTTTTTGAAAGCATGTGAGGCGAATTGGTTGATCCAAATGTACATGCCTTCTTCGCTAATTAATTTAGTTGGCCTGTCGAATAACCAGGCTTGTTCTACTTCGAAACCTTTCGATTCTAACAAAGTTGTGTAAGCACCAATTGATGGGAAAAACCAAAAATTAGTGACTACTTTATCAATAAATCCTAATTGTTCAGCTGCAGATTTTATAGCCTCTGTTATGCTTTTTACATTTCCTTTTCCACCAAATTCTGCAACTAATCTTCCGCCGGTTTTTAAGCTTTTAAATAAACCTTCAACCAATGCTTCCTGGTTTTCAATCCAATGAAAAGTCGCATTACTAAAAATTGCATTGAAGTCTTCCTGATAAGGAAGTTTCGTTCCATCAACTACTTCGAATTTTAAATTCGGATAGGCAGTCTTTGCATTATTAACCATATCGGCCGAAGCATCAGTTCCTAAAACAGTTGCTCCACTTTCTGCAATTTGCGCAGCCAGCTGACCTGTGCCACAACCGATATCTAAAATATGTTCGCCGATTTTCGGCGCCAACCATTGCAAAACATCCGCTCCGTAATCAGATACGAAATGATGTTGCTTGTCGTATAATGTTGCATCCCAAACTATTTCTGGCATAACTTTTTGCTTAATTTTTCACCATCTAAGACACCTAAGCACATCTAAGATTTATTTTACTTTGGTTTTTTATCTTTCAGCTTTGATTTACCTCAGCATAATGTTCAACTACTGGAAAAGGCTCATAAAAGTGATGTAATAACTTTTTCCAATCTTGATATGCTGCCGAACCTCTGAAACCTTCAGTATGTGCTTCTAAAGTTTGCCAGTTTACAAGCAATATGTACTTATCTGTTTCCTCTAAACACTTCTTCAATTGATGAGAAATATAACCATCCGTTGAAGAGATAACTTTTTGCGCCTCGCTAAAAGCTTTTTCAAAATCAGCTGATAAACCAGGTTTGATAAATAATATAGCAACTTCTAAAACCCCTAACCCGCTAAAGGGGGCTTTTGCCTTTCTATCGGTATTGCTATCTTCCATCTTTATTGTTTTGCATCCAAGTTTTTGAACCCTGTGTTCCCACTTCAGGGGGGTTAGGGGGTTAATAATTCCCTAACATCTGTTATCACACCCATTACAGCAGCAGCAGCAGCGGTTAATGGACTAGCCAATAACGTTCTTGCATTTTGCCCCTGTCTACCTTCAAAATTTCTGTTCGATGTAGAAACACAATATTTTCCAGCAGGGATTTTATCTTCGTTCATACCTAAACAAGCACTGCAACCTGGTTCGCGTAGTTGGAACCCTGCGGCCTCGAAAATTTTATCCAAACCTTCGTTTATGGCTTGTTGTTCTACTTGTTTTGAGCCTGGAACGATCCACACCGTAACATTATCCGCTTTGCGTTTATCTTTTACAAAAGCGGCAACTTCGCGTAAATCTTCGATACGAGAGTTGGTGCAACTGCCGATGAAAACATAATCAACTGGTTTGCCAATTAAAGATGCATCATCATCAAAACCCATATAATCCAACGCTTTTTGATAAGAAAGTTTTTCTTTCTCAGGCTGAGCATTTGTCGCAGGAATATTTTCTTGGATACCCATTCCCATTCCTGGGTTGGTTCCGTAAGTAATCATTGGTGTAATCTCTGCCGCATCGAAAGTTAAAACACTATCGAATTTCGCATCAGCATCGCTGTATAATGTCTTCCAGTATGCTAAAGATTTATCCCATTCTCCACCTGCCGGAGCAAATTCTCTACCTTTAATGTAATCGAAAGTAGTTTGGTCTGGTGCAATTAATCCACCTCTCGCACCCATTTCTATACTCATATTGCAAATGGTCATACGAGCTTCCATACTTAAAGCTTCGATTGCGGATCCTGCATATTCAATGAAATATCCTGTGCCACCAGCTGCAGAAATCTGCGCAATAATGTATAGGATAATGTCTTTTGCACCAACACCTTTCTCAAGTTTACCATTCACTTCGATTTTCATGGTTTTAGGTTTCGATTGCAATAAACATTGCGTTGCAAAAACCTGCTCTACCTGTGAAGTTCCGATACCGAAAGCAATCGCTCCGAAAGCGCCATGCGTGGAAGTGTGACTATCGCCACAAACCATCGTTTTTCCAGGTAAGGTAATACCTAGCTCAGGACCGATTACATGAACAATCCCTTGAAACGGATGCCCTAAACCATAAAGTTCGATCCCAAATTCGGCACAATTTTTAGTCAGCGTATCCACTTGGTATCGGGAAAGCTCTTCTTTAATTGGCTGCAACTGGTTTAAAGTTGGTACGTTATGGTCTGCAGTTGCCACCGTTTGTTTCGGGCGCAAAACAGGCAAGCCTCTTTTGCGCAAGCCATCAAATGCCTGCGGAGAAGTTACCTCGTGTATTAAGTGTGTATCAATGTATAAAATATCAGGAAATCCTTCTTCACTTTTTACAACGTGTGCATCCCAAATTTTTTCTACTAATGTTTTTGACATCCCTTTGTTATTTTTAGCCCCACCCCAACCCTCACCGAAGGAGAGGGAGTAGCGAGTATGTTATTTTTGTGCAGTGAATAATTCTGCATTTTTTCTTTTTGCTTCTGTATAAAAGCCTTCTCTCTTATAGAGAGGGGATTTATGGTGAGGCTTTTTATGCGGTTTTAATTGCTTTCATTGCTGTCATTGCTTTACGCAAAGTCGCACCAATTTGTTCTACTTCATGCGAGCGGATTGATTCATTAATATCAATTAATTGTCTGTTATCAACGCCACCATCTTTATCTTCATTGAAGTTTTTGCCAACTAAATCAGTATCCACTTTCTTCATGAAATCAGCTAATAATGGTTTACAAGCTTGGTCAAATAAATAACAACCGTATTCTGCAGTATCAGAAATTACACGGTTCATTTCGAACAATTTTTTACGGGCAATCGTGTTTGCGATAAGTGGTGTTTCGTGTAATGATTCGTAATAAGCAGATTCTGGTTTGATACCTGCTTGCACCATCGTTTCGAAAGCTAATTCTACACCCGCACGAACAAAAGCAACCATTAATGTATAGTTATCAAAATATTCCTGTTCCCCAATTTTAACATCACCAGCAGGCGTTTTTTCGAATGCAGTTTCGCCAGTTTCAGCTCTCCAGGCCAATAAGTTTTTATCGCCAGCAGCCCAATCTTCCATCATAATACGGCTAAATTCGCCACTCATAATATCATCCTGGTGTTTTTGGAACAAAGGACGCATAATGTCTTTCAATTCTTCCGAAATTTCGAAAGCCTTAATTTTAGCAACATTGCTTAAGCGATCCATCATTGCCGTAATTCCACCTTGCTTTAAGGCTTCCGTAATTACTTCAACACCATATTGAACCAGTTTTGAGGCATAACCAGCGTCGATTCCTTTTTCTACCATTTTATCGAAAGATAGGATAGAACCTGTTTGCAATAAACCACAAAGAATGGTTTGCTCGCCCATTAAATCAGATTTTACTTCAGCCACGAATGATGATTTTAATACACCAGCTCTATGTCCACCAGTACCAACCGCGTAAGCTTTAGCTTGTGCTAATCCTTTGCCTTGTGGGTCGTTTTCTGGGTGAACAGCAATTAGCGTTGGAACACCGAAACCACGAACATATTCTGCTCTAACTTCACTACCAGGACATTTTGGAGCAACCATAATTACGGTTAAATCTTTACGAATTTGCATACCTTCTTCCACAATATTGAAACCATGCGAATAAGATAACGTTGCTCCATCTTTCATTAAAGGCATAATTGCATTCACAACGGCAGTGTGTTGCTTATCCGGTGTAAGGTTAATTACTACATCAGCAGTAGGAATTAATTCTTCGTAAGTTCCAACTTTGAAGTTGTTTTCAGTTGCATTTTTCCACGAATCTCTTTTGCCTTCAATCGCCTCTTTGCGTAAAGTGTAGCTTACGTCTAAACCACTATCTCTTAAATTTAAACCTTGATTTAGGCCCTGAGCACCACAACCAACAATTACTAGTTTTTTGCCTTTTAATGCGTTTACACCGTCCAAAAATTCAGAACTGTCCATGAAATCGCAAACACCTAATTGGTTTAATTTTTCTCTAAGAGGTAATGTGTTAAAATAATTTGACATCGTTTTTATTGGTTAATTTCTATTTATTTATCGGTTTATATCTTATTTCTTTATAGCCATGGTTCGTTCCTCACGAAACATTTTTCAATTTTTCATCCTGAGTGTAGTCTAAGGATCTTGAAAAGCAATGTTCTGTACTTTTCGTATAGTTCAATCCCGCTTTCCGTTTCAATATTTTACCCCTAAATCTCCTGAAGGGGACTTGGTAAAAGTATTTCCACTGCAATCGGATTATGTTATTTATGTTTTTGTTTCAAACCCACATCCATTTTCCATCTCCTATACTATTTTCTTCAAAGCCAAGGCGTATCCAAAATGTAAATTATCATGCCCAACTGTCGTAATTAGTACCTCTTCAATACTTTTCATTTGAGCATGAAAAGTAGCCGTTGCAAATGGTGTAATCGTTCCAAACTTTCCGCTTTGGTAGTCTTCCTCGATCTTTTTGATGCTTTCCAATGCGTTAGCTTTTAATTCTGCAACTTCTTCTGCTGTTACAGTATAAGTTGGTTTGGTATCTTTTTTGTAAAACTCATTGAATTTTACAGTTGATGCATCTTTCAAAACTCCTGTTCTAACATAACAAAGTGTTTGTGTACTTACTACAATATGACCGAAATTCCAGATGATGTTATTATTGTATCCATCAGGAATTTTATTCAACTGCTCAATGGATAATCCCTCAATTAATTGGATAAATGCTTTTCTCGAGTTTATTATAAATTCAAATACTTCGTTCATTTTTTTAGTATCAAATAGTTAGTATCAAGTAGTAAGTGTAAAGATTAGACACCTTCCGCCTTAAACCTTTCCAACCTTTACCTTTCTCCTACATTGTAAATATTTTCTCTCCCTTATCTAAAAACTCATTCTCTACAAGTTCTTCTCCAGGTTCGAAAGCCTCAAATTCTTTCAGTTTCTCATGGAAACCAGCACTATCTTTAATAATCGCTACTCTCGCCGAGCGAACGAATTCGATTAATTCATAAGGCTCTAAAGCTTTCACTAAAGCATCAGTTTCTTCTCTGTGGCCTGTTACAGCAAAAACAGTATAATCTTTGCGAATTACCACTGCACTTGCACCATATTGTCTCAATAAGCGCTCTACCGTAACTTTCTCCGCAATTTCATCTGTAGAAACTTTGTATAAAGCCAATTCTTGCCAGATGATTTCTTCATTTGTGTTGAAATAAACTTTCAAGACTTCGATTTGCTTTTCAATCTGACGGGAAAGTTTTCTAACTACTTCATAACTTTCGGTAATCACAATATTGAAACGGTGTATACCTTCAATTTCTGAAGCCGAGCTATTTATACTTTCGATGTTGATTTTTCTTTTGGAAAAGATAATCGCAATTCTGTTTAATAAACCAATACGATTCTCCGCATAAACTGTGATGGTATATTCCTGCTTACCTTCTAAATCAGCTTTATCTATTTTATGTTCTAATGTGTTTTCAGTACTCATTTTTCTTACATTAAGGATGAAGGAGCAATGAATAAAGACATGAATTAAATCCTTATTCTTTGTTCCTTGCTCTTTGTTCTCAATTATTTCAACCTAATTTCGCTTACGCTCATTCCTTGTGGAACCATTGGGAAAACGTTATTTTCTCTGCCAACCATTACTTCCAACAGGTAAGAACCTTCGTGATTAATCATGGTTTGTAAAGCATTTCTCAGGTTTGCACGCTCATCAACTTTATCAGCCTCGATGTAATAAGCTTTGGCCAAAGCCACAAAATCTGGACTGGTTATGTTTACCGAAGAATAACGTTTGTCGTTAAATAATTCCTGCCATTGGCGAACCATTCCTAAAAAGCGGTTGTTTAAAATTAAAATTTTAACAGCTGCACCAAATTGCATAATGGTACCTAGTTCTTGTGGTGTCATTTGGAAACCTCCATCACCAATAATAGCGATAACCGTTTTATCTGGAGCACCATATTTAGCACCGATTGCAGCCGGCAAACCAAAACCCATTGTGCCTAAACCACCAGAAGTAATGTTACTGCGTGTATTGTTAAACTTGGCGTAGCGGCAGGCTACCATTTGGTGCTGACCAACATCGGTTACAATTACAGCATCACCACCACAAATTTCGTTGATGTTACGCAATACTTCACCCATTGTTATTTCATCGCCAGATGGATAAAGCTCTGGAGTAATCACCTGGTCTATTTCCTGTTGATTGTAATCTCTGAATTTTGCAACCCAGTCCTCATGTTTCTTAGCTTCGACTATATTTGTCAATAACGGTAAAGTTTCTTTACAATCGCCCCAAACACCAACTTCGGCTTTAACATTTTTGTCGATTTCCGCAGGGTCAATATCTAAGTGAATTACTTTAGCCTGTTTTGCATATTTATCCAAACGACCAGTTACACGATCGTCGAAACGCATTCCAATAGCGATTAAAACATCACACTCGTTGGTTAAAACATTTGGACCATAATTACCATGCATACCTAACATACCAACATTTAATGGATGCGAAGTTGGAATAGCACCTTCACCCATAATTGTCCAGGCTGCTGGAATACCACTTTTTTCTATAAAAGCTTTAAATTCTTCTTCCGCAGTTCCTAAAACAACACCTTGCCCAAATAATACAAATGGTTTTTTAGCAGCGTTAATTAATGCAGCAGCTTTTTCTATATATTCAACCCTAACTTTTGGTTTTGGACGATAAGAACGGATATGATTACACTTTACATATTCAGGGAATTCCTCAATCTGCATTTGTGCATTTTTAGTAATATCGATTAAAACCGGCCCTGGTCTACCACTTTTAGCAATAAAAAAAGCCTTAGCTAAAACCTCTTGAATTTCATTCGCATCAGTAACCTGATAATTCCATTTGGTAACAGGTGTTGTAATATTAATTACATCAGTTTCCTGAAAAGCATCCGTTCCTAATAAATGAGCGAAAACCTGCCCAGTAATAACGACTAATGGTGTGCTGTCGATTTGTGCATCAGCTAAACCAGTAACTAAATTGGTTGCACCTGGTCCGCTGGTAGCGAAACAAACACCAACTTTGCCACTTGTTCTTGCAAAGCCTTGTGCAGCATGTATTCCGCCTTGCTCATGGCGAACCAAAATGTGTTGCAATTTTTCGGTATAATCGTAAAGCGCATCGTAAATTGGCATAATCGCACCTCCTGGATAGCCGAAAATGGTGGTTACACCCTCTTCAATTAACCCATTCAAAAGAACCTGCGAACCTGTTCCTTTAAACAGTTTTTTTGAGGTTTCTGCTTGTGCCTCCTTTTGTAATGTATCTTGTGCAGTCTCCATAATTATATTTTTGTGGTTCTACTATTTTTTAGGATGTCATCACAATTAGTGATAATATCCTAAGTGTTTCTTAGTAACCGGTCACAATTTGTGACTGGTTGGTATTTTTGTTTTATAATTACCCGAATTCATTAACCTAAGTTTTAATCTTGATATCACAATTTGTGACATCAAGATTTCTAAACCTATTAAAATTGTAATTTTATAGGTTTTATTCCCCTTTAGGGGGTAAATTCATCAGTTACGCAGCCACTGGCTGCGTCTGATACGGTTTTGGCATATTTATATAAAACACCTTTTGTTACTTTCAAAGCTGGTTGTTTGTGGTTTTTTCTTCGTTCTGCGATAATTTCTTCGCTTACTTGAAGCGTAATAACATTATTAACAGCGTCGATTAAAATCCTGTCGTTATCTTCAACCAAACCAATTAAACCGCCTTTGTAAGCTTCTGGTGTGATATGGCCAACCACAAAACCGTGTGTTCCTCCAGAAAAACGACCATCTGTAATTAATGCGATAGATTTACCTAAACCAGCGCCAATAATTAATGAAGTAGGTTTTAACATTTCTGGCATTCCTGGTGCACCAACGGGACCTTCGTTCTTGATAACCACAACATCGCCGGATTTAATTCTACCCGAAGAAATTCCGGCAACCAAGTCTTTTTCGCCATCAAATACACGTGCTGGACCTTCAAATTTTTCACCTTCTTTACCAGAGATTTTTGCTACAGAACCTTTCTCAGCTAAATTTCCGTACAAAATTTGCAAGTGACCTGTAGCTTTAATAGGCTCACTTAATTTTTGGATAATTTTCTGGTCATAATCCATAATCGATTTCACATCAGCTAAATTCTCAGCCATTGTTTTACCCGTTACTGTTAAACAATCTCCATGCAATAAGCCTTCGTTTAACATATATTTTAAAACTGCAGGAATGCCGCCGTACTGATGTAAATCCTGCATTAAATATTTTCCACTTGGTTTAAAATCGGCTAACACAGGTGTGATATCGCTCATTTTTTGGAAATCATCTTGTGTAATTTCTACACCGATGGCTTTACCCATTGCAATGAAGTGTAATACAGCATTTGTACTTCCTCCTAATATGATGATCGAGCGAATTGCATTTTCGAATGCTTTTCTCGTCATGATATCTGATGGTTTAATATCTTTTTCTAATAAAATTTTGATATACTTTCCAGCGTCTAAACACTCTTGTTTTTTTTCTTCACTAATTGCCGGGTTCGAAGAAGAATAAGGTAAACTCATTCCTAAAGCTTCGATTGCCGATGCCATTGTATTTGCAGTATACATACCTCCACAAGCACCAGCACCTGGGCAAGTATGTTTAATAATTCCCTGATAATCTTCTTCAGACAAATTACCGCAGATTTTTTGGCCTAGAGCCTCAAAAGCAGAAACAATGTTTAATTCCTCACCTTTGTAATGTCCGGGCGCAATTGTACCGCCGTAAACCATAATAGAAGGTCGATCTAAACGAGCCATTGCCATAATAGCACCGGGCATATTTTTATCGCAACCTGGTATAGATATAATTCCATCATAATATTGTCCGCCACAAATGGTTTCGATACTATCTGCAATTACATCTCTGCTTACCAAAGAGTAACGCATACCATCGGTGCCGTTGCTCATCCCGTCACTTACCCCGATGGTATTAAAAACTAAACCGACTAAATCATTTTTCCAGACGCCCGCTTTAACATCTTTTGCAAGGTCGTTAAGGTGCATATTGCAAGTGTTACCATCGTAACCCATACTTGCAATCCCGACTTGTGCTTTTGCCATATCTGCATCAGTTAAACCGATTCCATAAAGCATAGCTTGCGCCGCAGGTTGTGTTGGGTCTTGTGTAAATGTTTTACTGTACTTGTTTAATTCGCTCATTGTTTAAAATGTATATTCTGGTTCTGTTAGTTGTTAATTTTTTACTCCGATTACAATTCCTGTTGCCCAAACTTGTTTGGTTAAGATTAAATCTTCTCGAGCTTCTAAATCTTCTATCAATTTGTTTGCTTTCTCTTGATGTCCATCAGGCCAATTTGGCTGAGGTAAGATATCATCAATAATATAAAACCCACCTTTATTAAGCATTGCAATTGCTTCATCTAAAAGCAAATATTTTCCATGCCAGGTATCTGCAAAAATGTAATCGAATTTTTTGTCTCTATTGTTTTCTATCCACTCACCGCCATCTGAAGGAATTAAATTTAAACGGCTATCTGTTTCTAAAAAACTTTTCGCAATGTTTAAAAATTTATCATCGTTATCTACCGATATTAAGTTGGAGTCTTTATCCATTCCGTCTAATATCCAAGAGGTTGATAAACCCGTTCCCGTACCTAATTCTAAAAAACTACCTGCTGGTTTTGAAGCTGCAAGAGTTCTCAATAATGAACAAGTCAATACATCAGAAGCCATATCAAATCCCGACGCTTTTGTTGCCTCCTCAATTTGATGATAAGCCTTGGGAAAATGTTGATTGATATCTTGATTCATTGTTTAAAATGTATATTCTGGTTCTGTTAGTTCTTTATCTTGATAATTGATTCTCGCTACTTGATACTAAATAATCACCTCGTAGTTTACCTTCTCAAGTACAAGATTTTTATAGGCACGCTGTATAGTATAACCGATGGATTCTCTCCACAAACTACGGAAAACAATATCATCTATAGAGGCAATGCCTGCAATTTCTGTAGCTGTACCGCACAAGAAAGCACTGTCTGCAGATTTTAAGTCTTCTACGGTTAATTTTTTCTCAATGCATTCGATATCCAGAACAGTACAAAGCTCTTTAACGGTCGCCCTAGTAATCCCAGGTAAAATATTTCCTAAAGATGGTGTGTAAAGTTTGCCATCCTTTTCTATAAAAATATTAGCGCCCGATGCTTCAGCAACAAAACCATGCATATCTAAAAGCAAAGCTTCATCATACCCTTTAATGTTGGCTGCAGTTGTAGCTAAAATAGAATTAACATAGTTTCCGCTTAATTTCGCCTCCATTGGAGTTGATTTTGGATTTGGTCTTTCGTAATCTGAGATCGTTAGCTTTAATAATTTATTACCCGAATAAGCGTCCCAATCCCAGGCGCAAATCAAAATCGAAACACCTGTTGGTTCATTTAATTTCATGTTTGGGTGGCAAAAAACCAACGGACGGATGTAAGCATCTTTCAGTTTGTTTAAAGTAAGTAGCTTATAAGTTTCTTTAATTAATTCTTGCTTATCCCAAGGGAAAGGAATATTTGCCAGCTGACAAGAACGCTCTAAGCGGTCGAAGTGAGCTGCAGCTTTAAAAATGCGATTACCATTATGCGTTTTGTAGGCTCTAATACCCTCGAATGCCGCATAGCCATAATGTAGCGATTGCCCGTAAAGGTCAGTACTGCTATCTACAGCTTTTTCAAACTGCCCATCAAGGTAAATAATTGTATTAGAATTATAGTATTTCATTTTTTATTTTACTTTTCTTCATCTGTCAGATGGAGCTTGTCATGATTAAATAAATATTCCACTTTTTATTTTGGCTTTTTAATCATGAACGGTTCATAATACCATGTTTTTTTATTTAAAAAAAGCGTCCTGTTTTTATCAGGACGCTTTAGGTATATTTTTTTCTTAAATCTATTTAAAAGCTGCCCTGTCTATTATCCCATAAAATATTTAGGAGTAGGAGGTTAAGTATAATGACAGGTAATAACACAACATTTCCAATCGCAATTGCGATAGAGTGGTTTGAAAATGTGTTATTTGTTAAAGTCATTATTGCCTTATTGTTTATAAAACCAATTTAGTTTTTGGTTCATTAATATGCAAGAGAAATAAGAAAAAAATGAAATAAGAATATAATTTTATTTTTTATGTTTAATACAGAATTATATTCTTTATTGTTGTCGAATTTGTGATTTAATGCCGACGACCGTAGACTAAATATCAAAACGGTATATGGTATGTTTGTTATGCTTGCATTATAAATTTTCTGATTTTCTGCCTAAAATTGCCTTTAGTGCATGGAATTTTGAAAAGTTGTACTTTAAAACTGGTCAGTTTAACAATGTAATATCAGGATTTTTATACTGCATCATTTTCATTCCATAATGCCATCTGCCAGGAATGTTTAATAGATTTCCTTCAAATTCTAATCCGGGTAGTATTTTGGAAAATGTACTTTCCTTTCTTAAGGATTTTTGAAGTTTTCTTAAAGAGGTTTCACTAAGGTTCTGGTAATAAGATTCAATTAATTTTTGTTCTTTCAGCAATAAATAACCATACCAATTTTCAGCATCAGTACTTTTCAAGGGTGAATGTTCGTAAAGAGATTTTAGGTCTTTCGAAATGTCGTTAAAAATAGTTCCATTGCCTTTTCTTACGAATGCTTCAATTTCAGTGCTAGAATTTCCGAAGGTTTTAGCGATAGGGTTAAGCAAATTTTTGAGTTTTATGGTTGTGGTTTTTGCAGCTCCTGCCCAACGGGTTTCAAATCCTTATGAATCCGTTTTATGTTCGAACCACTTATAGAAAGCACAACGGTGATAAATATCGATATGTTCAATATACCGTTAGATTTTTTGATCTTGGCTTTATTGGCTCGATTCCAAATTTCAGTATTTTTTGTTCGGTCTTCTTTTAGCCAGTTCCCATCTAAACCATTATATTTTTTCTTTGAGAATATCTTAACGTAATCGCTTAGTGAATCAAATTCTTTAGCTTTTACTTTATTAAAGCAAAAAATGGGTGAAATGAAAATAATATTCTTTTAGCTAAAGTCATAGATATTACGCTGGTATATAAGATAAGATAAAAAAGCATCTTGGGGTGTGGATACATTTAAATAAATGAATTTTTGCTACAAAACCTTTATAAATGATGTCTAAATATTTTTTATAACATGTCGAAAACAAAAAAAGCCTTTCCGAAATTAATCGAAAAGGCCATCTATGTTATTAGAGCCGAAATAAATTCAGCATCAAGACTTTTTAAGCTATACCTTCTGCTAAGACAACAATTTTATTGTGAATAGCTTCTACTACACCGCCTTTAATAAAAAAACGTTGCTCGTCTTTAGTGTTTGCTTTTATAATAACTTCTCCATCTTCCAAAGTTGAGATGATAGGGGCATGGTCTTTCAGAATCTGAAAAGAACCTAAAGTACCAGGAACCGTAACTGCTGTTACTTCACCTTCGAAAACTTTTTTATCTGGAGTTAATATTTCTAAGTTCATTCTTTTTTATATTGAGTAGCAAGTATTAAGTATCAAGTATCAAGTTAGAGTTTAGTTATCTTGATACTTGATATTCAAGTCTCGATACTAGTTGTTCGCTTCTGCTAATAATTTTTTACCTTTTTCAATAGCATCTTCAATGCTACCAACTAAGTTAAATGCAGCTTCAGGATATTCGTCAACTTCACCATCCATAATCATGTTGAAACCTTTTATTGTATCTTTAATATCAACCAACACACCTTTTAAGCCTGTAAATTGCTCAGCAACGTGGAAAGGTTGAGATAAGAAACGCTGAACACGACGAGCTCTGGATACTACTAATTTATCTTCTTCAGATAATTCGTCCATACCTAAAATCGCGATGATATCTTGTAATTCTTTATAACGTTGTAATGTTTCTTTCACACGTTGAGCGGTATTGTAATGCTCATCGCCTAAAACAGAAGGAGAAAGAATACGTGAAGTAGAATCTAATGGATCTACTGCAGGATAAATACCTAGCTCAGCAATTTTACGAGAAAGTACTGTAGTTGCATCTAAGTGGGCAAACGTTGTTGCCGGAGCAGGGTCAGTTAAATCATCTGCCGGTACATATACCGCTTGTACAGATGTAATTGAACCGCGTTTAGTTGAAGTAATACGCTCTTGCATTAAACCCATTTCAGTTGCCAATGTTGGTTGGTAACCTACTGCAGATGGCATACGACCTAATAGTGCCGATACCTCAGAACCTGCTTGAGTGAAACGGAAGATGTTATCTACGAAGAAAAGGATATCTTTTCCAGCGCCTTCGCCATCACCATCACGGAAATATTCTGCAACTGTTAAGCCTGATAATGCTACACGAGCACGTGCACCAGGAGGTTCGTTCATTTGACCGAATACCAATGTTGCTTTAGATTCTTTTAATTTTTCAGTATCAACAGCATTTAAATCCCATCCACCTTTTTCCATTGAGTGTAGGAATTCATCACCATAGTTAATTACACCTGATTCGATAAACTCACGAAGTAAATCATTACCCTCACGAGTACGCTCACCAACACCAGCAAATACAGATAAACCAGCGTAAGCTTTAGCGATGTTGTTTACCAACTCCATAATCAATACTGTTTTACCTACACCAGCACCACCGAACAAACCGATTTTACCACCTTTTGCATAAGGCTCTAATAAATCGATAACTTTAATACCCGTAAAAAGTACTTCAGTTTCGGTAGATAAATCTTCAAACTTAGGAGGAGTTGCGTGAATAGGACGACCATCTGCTTTATCAACAGCAGTAATACCGTCAATTGCATCACCAACTACGTTAAATAAACGACCTTTAATTTGATCGCCTACTGGCATTTTAATTGCTGAACCAGTATCAAGTACCTTCATTCCACGAACTAAACCATCAGTAGAATCCATCGAAATCGCACGAACGCGATCCTCACCTAAGTGTTGTTGAACTTCTAAAACAATTTTTTGTCCATTTTCTTTCGTTATCTCTAACGCATCAAAAATTTTAGGTAGATGGGCATCATCAGCAAAGCTAACGTCAACCACTGGGCCGATAATTTGTGCTATTTTTCCTAAGTTAGGCATATCTGTTGTGAGTAAATTTATTATAGTCAGTGAATTAAAGCTGTTTGAAAGGGCTCCAATTCGGTTGGCAAAGTTAAGTTATTCTCGCTATATTTTAAATATATTTTATAAAATTTTTAAACAAGGTTTTTATAGATAATTTAGAGGCATAAAATCATAAAATGAAAACTATTTTAGTAACTGGAAGTAACGGCCTTTTGGGGCAAAAATTAACTGAAAAAGTTCTCTCAGACAGAAAAGTAAAACTTATTGCCACTTCAAAAGGAGTGAACCGTTATCCGATAGGAGATGGCTATGAATATGCAGAAATGGATATTTTAAATTTTGAGCAGGTAAAGCAGGTTATAGAAAATTACAAGCCCGATGCGATTGTACACACTGCTGCAATGACTAATGTAGATACAGGCGAGGCTAATAAAAAACATTGTTATCAATTAAATGTAGCCGCTACCCAAAATCTGGTGGCGCTTTGCGAAGAAAACAATATCCATTTTGTACATTTAAGTACCGATTTTATTTTTGATGGTGCTAAAGGACCTTATGTTGAAGATGATGCACCAAATCCTTTAAGTTATTATGGGGAAACAAAACTATTGGCTGAGTTGGCTGTTAAGCAATCAAAAGCAAATTGGGCAATTTTGCGTACCATTTTAGTTTACGGAATCACTAATGATATGAGTCGGAGTAATATTGTGCTTTGGGCGAAAGGTGCTTTAGAGAAAGGCTTGCCAATAAATGTAGTTAACGACCAGTGGCGGATGCCAACTCTTGCTGAGGATTTGGCTGATGCCTGTCTCCTGGCTGTTGAAAAAAATGCTCAAGGTGTGTATCATGTTTCGGGCAAAGATTACATGAGTATTGCAGATTTAGTGCGAAAAGTTGCCGATTATTGGTCTTTAGATAAATCGATAATTTCTGAGATAAGTTCAGATAGCTTGAATCAAACGGCAAAACGACCTGCTAAAACAGGGTTTATTTTAGATAAAACAGTTAGAGATTTGGAATACAATCCGCATAGTTTTGAAGAAGGCTTAAAGATTGTAGATGAGCAGATAAAGAATAGTATCAAGTAGATAGTATCAGGTATCAAGATTGGATGCATTGTTCAATTAACTAACAATAAAACACTTAACAATAAAGCAATTAAAATATGTCATTACAAATAGGCGACCAAGCCCCAGATTTTAAATTATACAGTTCAGATTTAGCCGAAGTTTCCTTGTCAGCTTTTAAAGGTAAAAAAGTAATTATCCACTTTTTCCCAATGGCTTTTACAGGTACTTGTACGGAGCAATTATGTACAATGAGGGATAATTTTAGTTTTTATGAAGGCATCAATGCGCAAGTTCTAGGTATTTCAGTTGATTCTCCTTTCTCATTAGCTAAGTTTAAAGAAGTACAGAATTATCAGTTTCCATTATTATCCGATTTTAACAAAGAAGTATCAGATGCTTACGGCTCTTTATACAAAGAATTTGTGTTCGGATTGAAAGGTGTATCGAAAAGAGCAGCTTTTGTTATAGATGAGTCTGGAAAAATTGCATATGCAGAGGTTTTAGAAGATGCACATGAATTGCCTGACTTTAAGTCGATTGATGATGCTTTGAAAGCTTAAAATTTTGTGTTGGTTAGATTTTTGAATATTTTTTTCAAATATTATTTTGAATTTAGATCTCAAATCTTACCTTTGCAGTCCGTTAACAAACGGAAAATGCATTTGTAGCTCAATTGGATAGAGCATCTCACTACGGATGAGAAGGTTTGGGGTTCGAATCCCTACAAGTGCACTAAAAGAGGATTTCATTTATGAAGTCCTCTTTTCTGTTTAAGCTTAAAAAGCAATAGCTTTTATTTTAAAGTTTAATTTTCTTAAAAGAAGTATCCAATTCGGGTTGATTATTTGTTGAAATAGCCTGCTTAAATAGAATGTTTGGTTGAAAGGAAGCTAAACCTAAGATTCTTTGTAATACGATTCAAATGCTTTTAAAACCGTCTGATTTTTAAATAAATTATCATTTATAAATAGCATCTAAATTAATAATTATATATTTGCAGCCTTGAAAGGCGGTGCTTTAATTAATTTAAAACAAAATCTTTCACATTTAGTAAAGCCACAGGAATTTGGCTTTTTAATTTTAAGACAACCTAAACCACGTTAATGCTTAATTTAGTTCTCTTTGGCCCTCCAGGGGCTGGTAAAGGCACCCAATCTGAAAAGCTGATTGCAAAATATCAGTTGGTACATGTTTCAACAGGCGATCTTTTTAGAGCGCATGTTAAAGGAGAAACAGAGCTAGGAAAAAAAGTTAGTCAATTATTAGCTGAGGGAGAATTAGTGCCTGATGCGATAACAATTGCCATGCTTGAAGAAGAAGTAGATAAAAATCCAGATGCGAAAGGGTTTGTGTTTGATGGTTTTCCTCGTACTGTTCCTCAAGCTATTGAACTTGATTTATTTTTGGAACGTAAAAGCAGTAAAATTGCTGGTGTTATCGCTTTAGATGTTGATCAGGATGAATTAACTAAACGCATTGCTGAACGCCATAAAATCAGTGGTCGGCCAGATGATGATGCAGAGAAATTGAAAAAACGTATTTCAGAATACTTTGATAAAACTATCCATGTATTGCCTTATTATGAGGAACAAGGAAAGTTAAAGAGAGTAGATGGAATAGGTGAAATAGATAGAGTTTATACCGATCTTTGTGCTGTAATTGATCAGTTTTAAATAGTTAAGTTTTTTAAAATAATAACATCCGCAAAAAAGGCATAAGTTGTTTTTTGCGGATGTTTGTTTTTTAGCGATTTTTATGGTGTTAAAATCGTGAGTGCAAAATATAATAATAGTTAATTGGTGACTTTAGAACTTAAAATCATCAATCTAAAATCATAAATCAATATGTCTCAAGGTTCAAATTTCGTAGATTATGTAAAGATATGTTGCCGTTCTGGTAAGGGCGGTGCAGGTTCAGCACATTTGCATCGTGATATTTTAACATCAATGGGCGGTCCTGATGGTGGTGATGGCGGTCGTGGTGGCCACATTATTGTTGTTGGGAGTAGCAACATTTGGACATTGTTACACCTTAAATATCGTAAGCACATTATCGCTGAAGATGGTTTGGCAGGAGGAAGTTCTCATAAATTCGGTCGTCAGGGTAAAGATGAAATTTTAGAAGTTCCGCTTGGAACTATTGCTAAGGACGCCGAAACTGGCGAGGTACTTTTCGAGATCACAAAAGATGGAGAAACAAAAATTTTAACCGCAGGTGGACGTGGCGGTTTGGGTAATGCACACTTTAAAAACTCTGTTCAGCAAACACCACGCTTTGCACAACCAGGAGAACAAGGAAAAGAAGTTTGGAATATTCTTGAACTCAAAGTTTTAGCTGACGTCGGCCTAGTTGGTTTCCCAAATGCAGGTAAATCTACTTTACTTTCTGTAGTTTCTGCCGCGAAACCAGAAATAGCCGATTATCCTTTTACTACGATTGTTCCAAATCTTGGTATTGTTAGTTATCGTGGAGGAAAATCTTTCGTAATGGCTGATATTCCCGGAATTATCGAAGGCGCATCGAAAGGTAAAGGTTTAGGTTACCGTTTCCTACGTCATATAGAACGAAACTCTGTATTGTTGTTTATGGTTCCGGCTGATACAAGCAGAACAATAAAAGAAGAATACGAAATTCTTAAAAGAGAATTAGAATCTTACAATCCCGAATTAATGCAAAAACCCCATGTCTTGGCAATTACAAAATCTGATATGCTTGACGATGAATTAATGAGTGAAATGAAAGAGGATTTGCCTAATATTCCTTCGATATTTATTTCATCAGTTGCAGAAAAAAACATTTTGGAATTGAAAGATATGCTTTGGAAAGCAATTGACGCATAATTGATTTACGAATTTGCTCTTGTCAGTTACCAGTATTTAGTTGCTAGCATATTAAGTTAAAGAATAATTTAACCTAAAATTTGGCATCCAAACAGATAACACAGAACAGGAAGTAGATATTTAGCTTCTTATTTTGTCTACTAACAAGCCAATCCATTCTTTTAGAAGTGTATCCCAACCTGAAAGCGCTGAAGCATTAGGTATAAAGTAATCTCCAAAACTATATTCAGTTTCACCTCTAAAGTCAGTAGGATAGAAGTCTATTTCTTTGCTTTTTTTATTGAAAATTAACTTTGCTCTGGGTATGTGCCAGGCACTTGTTATCACTAAAATGTGGGCAGTTGGATGATGTTTTTTAATAAGTGCTAAACTGAATTCTGCATTTTCTACCGTATTTCTACTTTTGTTTTCTATTAATATTGCAGAATCTGGAATATTAATCAATTTCAAGTAAGCAAGTGCTAAATCTGCTTCTTTTGCACTTGTGTCAACCAAGTTGGCACTTCCGCTACTTAACAGAATTTTACTTACAATGCCTTTTTTGTAAAGTGCAATTGCCTGGAATAGTCTATCGCTCGAATTGCCGAAAGAAATTTCATTATTGCGTTTATTTAATCCAGAAAAACCTCCCAAAACAATTGCAACGTCGTATTTTTTGTTTTTTGGTGGATAATCGGCTTGGTATGCATTAAACACTTTTCCGATTAAAAAACTGTTTGAAAAAAGTAACAGTAATATTATTCCTGCAAAAAAGAACAGTCTCCTAATTTTTTCTTTTTTAGCAAGGAGCGCTAAAATTAAAAATATGCAAATCCAAAAAAATGGTTTGATCAAGAAAACGATAATTTTTGAGAGAATGAAAAACATGGAAAGCAAATAATCTCAAAACTAATATTTAATATTTGCTTTCCAAGAAATTAACCCTGTCCTTCTTGAACTTGCCCGTTTTGATATGCATTTTCTAAAATATCTTTTACATCAGATTTTCTTTTTTTCTCTGTTTTATGTTTAAAATGTGGGATTTCATGCTCTACAATATCTTCCTCAATTGCTTCTACGCCAAATACTTTTTCTTTTAACAGGTTGTATTTATCCTGAAAGCCGTAACGTAGATTTTTTGCACCTCCTACAATTTTTCCACGGGTTCCAGCGCCACTTTCAGGTGCGAATAAAACGCTAATTACTGCGCCAGCGGCTAAGCCTGCTACTAAAGCAATGGCTATTTGTGCATTGTTATGTGATTTATGCTCTAAATATTTTCCGATTAACTTTCTGTATTTCATGATAATGTGTTTTTTAAAGGCAACAAATTTGAGGGTAGAATGTTTGATGTTTTTTTGGAAAGCACTTGGAGTAATATTATGAAAAGTTAATCCCGCTATAGCTTCTGCTCCGATGAAACCTGTGAAAAAACAAGATTGCTGATGCTTAAATCGCAGCATCTCGCTAAATCGGGTTTAGAATGCAAATTTTGTGCTGCAAACAATAGAATACAGCCCTAAAATCCAGTTATAAACCATTGTAAATACTTACTTTGGCGGATGATAGGAGCAAGCTAATCAAATGAAAAGCTGGCTTTAATTTTTAAACCTGATGGTAATGGCGTCCCCAATTTTTTCAATTGGGATATAATGGACAGCAGGACTACAGATGCGATGGAATACTGCGCATTGATTTTCAAAAAAAAAATGATAAAGAAATTGTAAGTTTTAGAGGTTAAACCTTAATATTTGAAAAAAATAAAAACATGGTAAAAGCAACGATAAATAAAGAGCACTATGCTTGTTCAGTAACAAATGGTTCTCATCAAGTTATAGTAGATGAGCCAGTAGAATTGGGTGGAACGCACAAAGGATTTGCACCCAAGGGTTTATTGATGGCCTCGCTTGCATCTTGCGTTGCGATAACTTTAAGAATGTATGTGGATAGAAAAGGCTGGACGGTTGATAAAATTGAAGTGGAAGTAAACATGGGTATTGAAAATGCGGAAAATATTTTCTTTGAGGAAATTACGTGCACGGGCGATTTAACCGAAGAACAGAAACTGAGATTGGAAGATATTGCCGCAAAATGTCCAGTGAGTAAAATTCTTACGGCAGGTAACGAAGTTCGCTCGAAAGTGTTGTAATTAAATGGTGTAAAACTCGTTTACTTATTCCTAAAAAGCTTTAATATATTTGTAATGCTTCAGTGTTCTCTGAAGTGAAAAAATATTTATGGCTACTGAAATTAAATGCCCCAACTGTGCTCATGTTTTTCCGATGGAAGAAGCCATGGCCGAAGATTATAAGAAAGAGCTGCGAGAGAAGATGGTTACTTTTACAAAGCAACGCGACAAGGAATTTCAGGAGAAAGTTGCTTTATTGGAAAACGAAAAGCAACTACAGCAAAAAGCTTTTGATGTAAAACTTGCAGAAGAAAAAAACAAGTTGAAAGGCGATTTGGAAGAAAACTTACGCAAGAGTATCGCGGCCGATTTCGAAACCAAATTGCAAATGCTTGAAGGGAATGCTAAGGATAATGAAGAAAAACTGAAGCTTGCCCGCGAAAAGGAGCTGGAGTTTTTGCGCCGAGAGCAAAGCTTAAAACTTAAAGAGGAAGAAATGGAATTGGCTTTCCAGCGGAAAATGCAAGAGCAGAGAAATGAGTTGGTAGAGCAAATACGTAAGCAGGAAGCCGAAAAAAATAGCATTAAAGATACAGAGCATCAGTTGCGGTTAAGAGAGCTGGAAAAACAACTTGACGACCAGAAAAAGTTGGCAGAAGAAATGAAACGCAAAGCAGAGCAAGGTAGTATGCAATTGCAGGGCGAAGTGCAAGAATTGATTTTAGAAGAATTATTGCGTAGTAATTTCCCTTTCGATTTAATTGAAGAAGTTGGTAAAGGCGTTCGTGGAGCAGATTGTGTTCAAGTAGTTCGTAACCAATTTGGGCAAGAGTGCGGTAAAATCATTTATGAGAGTAAACGAACAAAAGATTTTGGTGGCGATTGGATTGAAAAACTGAAAAAAGATATGCGCAGCATGGGCGTAGATGTTGCCGTAATTGTGAGCCAATGTTATCCGAAAGGAATGACAAGTTTCGGGCAGCGAGATGGTGTTTGGATTTGCTCATTCGAAGAAGTTAATGCAGTTGCTTATGTTTTACGTGATGGAATTTTGCGATTATCTACCGCAATGAAATCTCAAGAAAACCGAGGAGATAAAATGCATATGCTTTACGATTATTTAACCGGAGCTGAGTTTTCGGAGCAATGGAAAGCGATTCGTGAGGGTTTTATGAGTATGAAATTATCTATCCAGCGTGAGCGTGATGCAATGGAACGTTTGTGGAAAGCACGAGAAAAACAGTTGGAAAAAGTTTTGTTGAACGCGACACACATCCGTGGTTCGATTGAAGGTATTGCCGGAAGTGACAGTATTCAGTTAAGTTTAACGGATGACGACGATGATGCTTTGTTGTTGGATTAATTAATAAATTAACCTCAGATAAACAGGAGAGACACAGATAAAAATATTAAACAAAATCTGTGTTTATCTGTGAAAATCTGCGGTTCAAGATAAAATACAATTATCAAATAAATTATATACAGTGAATAGAAAACAAAACAACAAATCCCTTAACTACTCTAAATTATTAGCATTTATTTGCCTTTTAATATTTTCCGGGAACGTTTCCGGACAGGAATTAAAATCGCCAGATGCGAATTTGGTGGCAAACTTTTCTCTGGCTGATGGTGGTGTGCCAACTTACAGTTTGAAATACAAAGGAAAAGATGTAATTAAAACCAGTAAGCTTGGTTTGGAGCTTAAGGAAGGTAAATCTTTGATGAATGGTTTTGCCATTTCTGATAGTAAAACTTCAACATTTAGCGAAACCTGGAAACCGGTTTGGGGCGAAGTAAAAGAAATTCTGAATCATTATAACGAATTGGCTGTTACCTTAACTCAAAAGGAAACCAATCGTTTTATCATCATTCGCTTGCGTCTATTTAATGATGGTTTGGGTTTTAGATATGAATTCCCGGAGCAGAAAAACCTCGATTATTTCGTCATTAAGGAAGAAAAAACACAGTTTGCTTTAGCTGGCGACCATAAGGCTTTTTGGTTACCTGGCGATTATGATACGCAAGAATATAGTACGGTAACTTCAAACTTATCAGAAGTGCGTAGTAAAATGAAAGCTGCGGTAACCCCAAATGCATCGCAAACTACTTTCTCGCCAACAGGTCTGCAAACACCTTTAATGATGAAAAGTAAAGACGGCTTATACATCAACATTCACGAGGCGGCGCTAATCAACTACTCATTAATGTCGCTAAATCTTGATGATAAAAATATGGTTTTAGAATCTTGGTTAACTCCAGACGCAGTAGGTGACAAAGGCTATATGCAAGCGCCTTGTTTATCGCCATGGAGAACCATTATTGTAAGCGATAAGGCGGGCGATATTTTGACTTCAAAATTAACGTATAACCTTAATGAGCCAACAAAATTTAAAGATGTATCGTGGATTAAACCTACTAAATATGTTGGTGTTTGGTGGGAAATGATTACAGGAAAGAGCACATGGGCTTATAACGATTTAACCAGCGTACAACTAGGTATAACTGATTATTCTAAAACTAAACCTAACGGAAAACACGCTGCAAATACAGCTCACGTTAAGGAATATATCGATTTTGCTGCTAAAAATGGTTTAGATGCCGTTTTAGTTGAAGGCTGGAACGAAGGTTGGGAAGATTGGTTTGGTAAAACAAAAGATTATGTTTTTGATTTTGTAACGCCTTACCCGGATTTTGATGTGCAGGAATTACATCGCTATGCGGCAAGTAAAAACATTAAAATGATTATGCACCATGAAACTTCTTCTTCGGTTCGTAATTATGAAAGGCATTTAGATACCGCTTACAAATTTATGAAAGCTAATGGTTACGATGCGGTAAAAAGTGGTTATGTGGGTAATATGATTCCTCGTGGCGAGCATCACTACGGACAATGGTTAAACAATCATTACTTATATGCAATTCAAAAAGCGGCTGAGTATAAAATTATGGTTAATGCACATGAGGCTGTTCGCCCAACTGGTTTGGCTCGTACTTATCCAAATTTAATTGGTAACGAATCTGCCCGTGGAACCGAGTATGAGGCTTTCGGTGGTAACAATGCCGATCATACTACCATTTTACCTTTCACCCGTTTGATTGGAGGTCCGATGGATTATACACCCGGTATTTTTGAAACTAGAGTGAGTGTATACAATCCGGAGAACAATTCTTTTGTGCACAGTACTTTGGCTCGCCAATTGGCGCTCTATGTTACAATGTATAGTCCATTGCAAATGGCAGCAGACTTACCAGAAACTTACAATAAGTACATGGATGCTTTCCAGTTTATTAAAGATGTGGCGGTTGATTGGGATGATACCAAAGTTTTAGAAGCAGAACCAGGCGACTACATCACATTTGCCCGTAAAGCTAAAGGAAAAGATAATTGGTTTGTTGGTCGAACCAATGATGAAGTTGCCCGTACTTCGAAAATCGATTTCAGTTTTCTAGATTCAGGTAAAAAATATACGGCAACTATTTATGCTGATGCAAAAGATGCGAATTATGAAACCAATCCTAAAGCGTATACGATTCGCAAAATGGAGGTAACAAGTAAAACGAAATTAACGCAGTATTGTGCACCTGGTGGGGGCTATGCGATAAGTATAATGGCAAAATAATTTTTTGTGGTTTACCGCAAAGACCACCAAGTTTTCGCGGATTTTTTACCACTGGGATACAAATAACACAAAGTTGAAAAATGAAGTCGTAGCGTTTCGCTGCGACTTTTTTATTTAAAAATTTTAGCTTTTCTTTCTTTGCGTTTTCACTTTTTGTACTTTGCGGTTGAATAAACAACATAAATCAAGCAAAAAATGGCCAGAACTAAAAACCACATCGAACTTCAATTTTTAAGCGAGCCCTCTGATGTAAACTACGGTGGAAAAGTACATGGAGGAATGATGATGAAATGGATTGATCAAGCTGCCTTTGCTTGTGCTTTACAATGGAGCGATTCTTATTGCGTAACGGTATATGTTGGTGGGATACGATTTTTCCATCCGGTTCATATCGGTCATTTGGTTAAGATGGAAGCCAGGATTATTTACACAGGTAAAACCAGTATGCATATTGCTGTAGATGCTTATTCGAAACCTGTTGGTAAATCAGATTTTGTGAAAAACACACATTGTATAATTGTTTTCGTTGCTGTTGACGAAAATGGACAACCAAAATCGGTGCCTGCTTTTAAGCCTAAAACAGACAGGGAAATTGCCATGCATGGCTACGCAATAAAATTAATGGAGTTACGAAAAAGCATTGATAAAGAAATGGAACCTTACATTGTTTAAGATTGGATAGATGTTTACTTCATCGATTTTTATACTGGATTTGTCTAGAAAATCAGAATTAAATTAGGGTGTTTTTACGGTATGATTTGATATGAAGTTGATTTATTTTTGTTATAAATCAAAATTATAATGGAAAATCAAAACCGTATTAGTTCATTGCAAAACCTTGTGATGAAAGCCGAAATGATTAAAATTTATAATCCCAAAAATATTGAGGACATCTTAAATGCTTTAAAGGAATTGCCAGAATTACAGACGTCAAAAACAAAAGAACTTTTAAAATATTCAGTGACAGAAAAGAATTGGATAAATTTAAAGTATAACCTTATTGACGAAATGGTAAAAAAAATTGGCGATATCTATTACGCTTAAATCTGATTTTTTACAGTATACAATGGTTTAAAGGAAAATATACTTTTTACCTCCCGTGGTTTATGGTTAAAGCTTAACCAACAATTGGCAGTGTAAAACAAAATTTACTACCCTCACCAATTGCGCTAACTACCCAGATTTTCCCATCTTCGGCCTCTATAAAGTCTTTCGAGATAGCTAAGCCTAAACCCGAACCCGATTTGTTTTGGCCATCAGTAGGAACTTGAAAATACCTTTCAAATAATCGTTTCTGATACTTTTCATCAATTCCTTTTCCATAATCCTGAACAGAAAATTGAATGAACTTATCTTTTTGGAAAACATCAATAACTACTTTTGATTTTTCTGCACTATAACGTAATGCATTGGATAGAAAATTAACCATAACCCAAGCCGTTTTCTGAATATCAGCATTTACATTTGGTAGATTTCTGTCGCAATTTAATTCCAGATTAATTGATTTCTGTTCTGCCTGAAACTTAACAGCATCTATAGCATAATTCACGATATCTTCCGGTTTCGTAATGGCAAAAGTGAGTTTTAAATTGCCCGTTTCTACTTGCGATAGGTCTAAAAGCTCGCTGGTTATTTTTAATAATCTGTCGCTATCTTCCTTTATATGTGTTAGTAACTGGCTTTGTTCCTCATTCATGGAGCCAACACGCTCATCATTTAAGAGTTTTAAGCTCATTTTTATAGACGAAAGAGGTGTCTTTAACTCATGAGAAACGGTAGCAATGAAGTTCGTTTTTGCCTCATCTAATTCCTTAAACTGGGTAATGTTTTTCAACACATAAACACTTCCTGCAGATTTTGATGAAGAGGTAAGCGCTTTTTCTTCCTGCTCTTCATAATTGGGAATGATAATTTCACGATTTTCTAACAAGAAGTATGATTCCTTTTCATCAGCAAAAATCTTAAGCGTTTTATCTTCAGTTTCAGGTTTGATAATCCTTTTCAAAAGCTCATTCTTTTTTATCAATTCAGTTGCATTCTGACCGATAATTTTTTCTTCGTCCAAATTCATCAGCCTGGCTGCCAAATGATTTAAAAAGAGCACTTCGCCTTTCTCATTTAAGCCAATAATAGCATCCTGCATCTGTGCAATGATGGCCTCGATACGCGATTTTTCTGATTTTATTTTAGAAAGATTACTATTTTCCCATTCGTTTAGTTTAGCCACCATGCCGTTAAAAGAATCTGCGAGTTCTGTAAATTCATCATCGTTTGTGAAATTAAGTCGCTGTTTGTAGTTTTTTCTACTGATTTGTTTAATGGCGGCGCTAAATTCAGCTAATGGATTAGCTACAAAACCTGGGAAATTAACAATGAAAGTGAATAGAATTAAAAAGCTTAACACGGCAGCAATAGAAATGTATAAATTTGCCCTGGCCGATGCCGCACTTGCTAGTTCATTTTTATCGTATATGGCTTTCATGTTTAATTCTTCTATATGTTGAAGAGCTGAACGAAGATTTTTTAATCCATTTTCTTTAATGGAATTTGTAGATGAGTTTTGCAACGTCCGGTACGCCAAGTTTAGGTTTTGATAAGCTGATTTTTCGCCGTTTTCAGTAATATTTTCCCCTTCGTTCTTTAAGTTTTGCTCAAAAATTTGTGCCTTATTATTTTCCAATGGAAAAGTGTTTTCATCAACTAGGTTTCGCATCGAGGCTACATATTTCAGTGATTTGTAATTATCTTTTAGGATAACTTTCGATTTATCAGAAAGCTCATTCAAGAAGAATAGAGCAATCAATCCAAAGGACAAAACGATTATAAAGAGAAACCCGAATCCCAGGCGGAGCTTGGTTTTTATTTTCATGACTTTTGATTTAATTACCACCTAAGACACCTAAGATCATCTTCGATTTTGTATCGGCGTTTTTACGTGTTTTAGGAGATGAAATATTTTAATATAGTATCGTCAGTTTTATTTTTTGCTATTTACAACATCTCAGCTAGCTTAACTTAGATGTTCTCAGGCCCTTAAATGGTTGAAATTTTAAGATAGTATAACCAAATCTATTTCCTGACTGGCTAAATTACGCAACAGTTGGTTAAAAATTGCCGTTCGCATAATAACCTGAAAAATATTTAAATGTGGTTTGCCTATACAAATCGTAGTTATTTCTTTTTCAGTCGCCATAGTAATAATCGTTTGAGTAACCTGATTGCTTTTGATTTTAACCACTTCTGCGCCTAATTCGGTAGCCAGTTTAAAATGATTGATTAAATACCGCTGCTTATCCAGTTTAATTTTATCGAAACTTTCAGCATCGCTTTGCACATATAAAACAACCCATGGCGAGCGGTAATAGGAGGCTAACCTTGCAGTTTTTCTAATTACTACGCCTGCAGTTTCGGCGTTGGATGAAATGCAAGCAAGAAACCTTTCTGGACGTAATTTAATTGATTTGGGTATTTCGGTTTGAATTTTTCTTTCCACCTGATGCACCACTTCTTTTAATGCCAATTCTCTTAACTGTAGAATTTTATCGGCTTGGAAAAAGTTTTCTAAAGCCCGCTCGATTTTACTTTTATCATATATTTTTCCTTCTTTTAATCGAGTAACCAATTCATCAGCCGTTAAATCGATATTTACAATTTCATCAGCAATCTCTAATATTTTATCAGGAATTCGTTCGGTAACATTAATGCCTGTAATGTGCTCAATTTCTTCATTTATACTTTCTAAATGCTGAATGTTTACAGCAGAGATTACACTAATTCCGGCCTCTAAAAGGTCAAAAACATCTTGCCAACGTTTTGCATTCTTACTTCCTTCGGCATTGGTGTGTGCCAGTTCATCAACTACAACAATTTCCGGATGACGATTTAGAATACCCTGCAAATCCATTTCATCAATTTCCTTCCCCCTGTAAAAAATGTTTTTTCGTGGGATTAGGGGTAAACCAGCGACTAAAGCCTCCGTTTCGACTCTTTTATGCGTTTCCACATACCCAATACAAATATCAATTCCGCTGCGCAAAAGTGCATGAGATTCTTGCAGCATCCGGTAGGTTTTGCCTACTCCAGCGCTCATCCCAATATAGATTTTGAGCTTTCCTCTTCTTGATTTTTTGATCAGTTCGAGAAATTTTTTAACAGAATCGTCTTTTTGTTGCATGGTGTATATTTCAATTTACCACGGAAACACGGATTTACACGGAATAAATCTTCTGTAAATTTTGTGTTTCCGTGGTAGCATTTTTTTAAAAAGCTACCGCTATACTTGCCGTAACTGTTGCATTTGCATTTACCGGAATTCCTTCGCGGTTAAAAATTTTGTCTTTACTATCATAAGCTTTTCCTTCTAAACGGATAACTGCATTTTGAATGGGAGAATAATCTAGATTTAAAGAATAGCCTTTTGTTTTAAAGCCATTTGGTGTTCCAGTTGAAATGAAAACACCGTTTTTGTCTTCGTAATACTCAAATCTTCCTGCAACGGCCCATTTAGGTGCAAACTTATATTGCGCAATAGCGACAGGCGATAAAATTTCATTTTTATCGTTATTTCCTTTAACTTTTTGTTGTGTTCCGTAGTCGAAACCAAGTGTTAATCCAAACTTATCAGTTAACTGAAAAATCCCGTAAACGTTGTGGTAAAAACGATTTGTACGAATAGAATCTACGCCTTCAGTACCTAAATAGTTACTATAATTTACGGTGATTTTATCGGTTGGTTTCCAGGTTAATTGTAACCCTCCGGCAGGTTTATTATTTCCATCTACACGGGTAATTCTTTGCCATCCATTTAAGTAGAGTAGAGTCGCGGTTAATTTTCCATCTTTTGTGCCGTAAGTTATTTTTGCTCCAGATTCGTAATAGGGCGTATTTTCTGAAGAAATATTCCGTGTTAATACCCAACAATCTTTAGAAATTGCACTTTCGAAACCAATATGAGATGAAAATACACCAGCATCAATCCAAAGATTTTCTGATTTTGATAATTTAACGCCGGCATTAGCCTCGAAAATATTTTTCAAAACACCAGGCTCTGCTGATAAATTAGCATTGGCATAAGTTCCGGCCATTACTGCAACGTTTGCTCTGATAGCGCCATCATCATAAGCCGCTTTAATGAATGCTAAATTTAAGTTTACCTCATTGGTGCGGTTATGCGAATAGATAAAAGCTGGGCGATTATGGTCGGCTGGTTTGTTAAAATCGTAGCCGTAATAAGTTTCAAGATATCCAGAGAATTTAACTTTAGGTGCGTCTTGAGCAAAAGCGCTTAAGGTTGTTATTGTTGTAATAAAAGTGATTAGTTTTTTCATTTTTTTAAAGGATGATAAGACAGATGATATGATTTTACAGATTTTTAAAGCGGTTAGTAGTTCATCGTCATTTCGACCGTAGTGGAGAAATCTTTTCAAGATAAAACGCAACTTTCAAAGATTTCTCCATTTCGCTATGCTCCAGTCGAAACGAAGCGGCTAAAAACTAACAATTGATTACAAACTATCCAACGCCATATTTAATTTCAATACATTAACCGATGATGGACCGAATAAACCCAATAGTGGTTTAAGCGTATTTATCGCCACTAACTGTTTAACCTTTTGTTCGCTTATTTTACGGGCTTTTGCCACTCTTGCAACTTGTATTGCGGCGCCTTGTTCAGAAATATTTGGGTCTAAACCACTTCCCGATGCGGTAACCATATCAGCTGGAATATTTGATTTCTTTAAACCTGGATTATATTTTAAAAGCGTATCAATTCTCGATTGAACTTCTTTTAAATAGTCAGGATTTGATGGGCCCTTATTTGAACCCGCAGATCCTGCTGCATTGTAGTTAACTGCTGATGGTCTGCCAGAGAAATATTCTGGTTTGGTAAACGATTGACCTAATAAAGCATAGCCAACTGTTTTTCCATTTTTTGTGATTTTTTCACCACCACCATTTCCTTTAGAAAGTTTGCCTGCAACGGCAATGCTGATGGGATAAATGATGCATAATAATACGATTAAAACTAAGGTTAAGCGTATAGATTGTATGATGTACTTTTTCATTTTTTTATTGTTTTGGTAAAAGAAAATAGATAATGGGAAATTGGCCACATGCCTAATTAACCGATAGATCTATTTCCTAGCTCCCTATTTTCACTTATTATTTTATCTATTTACTATCTTCTGTTTATACAAAAAGTCCCACAACCAAATCAATTAATTTGATACCGATAAATGGAGCGACAACACCACCAATTCCGTAAATAAATAAGTTCCTGCGCAACAATGCAGTTGCTCCGATAGGTTTGTATGCCACCCCTTTTAGTGCCAATGGAATTAAAATAGGAATGATAATCGCGTTAAAAATAACGGCCGACATAATTGCACTTTCTGGGGTATGCAAGCCCATGATATTCAGGCTTTGCAAAGCTGGGATTGAGGCAATAAACAACGCAGGTACGATAGCGAAATACTTAGCTACATCATTCGCTATTGAGAAAGTGGTTAACGTACCTCGGGTAATTAATAGTTGTTTTCCAATCTCTACAATCTCGATTAATTTAGTTGGATCATTATCCAAATCGACCATATTACCAGCCTCTTTAGCAGCTTGTGTTCCGCTGTTCATGGCCACGCCAACATCAGCTTGTGCCAGCGCAGGCGCATCATTTGTGCCATCGCCCATCATAGCAACTAGTTTTCCTAGAGCTTGTTCATCTTTAATGTAATTCATTTTATCCTCAGGTTTTGCTTCTGCGATAAAATCATCTACTCCCGCTTTTTCTGCAATATATTTTGCCGTTAAAGGATTATCACCCGTTACCATTACCGTTTTTACACCCATTTTTCTCAAACGTTCGAAACGTTCGCTGATACCTGGTTTGATAATGTCTTGTAATTCTATAACGCCTAATGCTTTTTCGTTTTCCGAAACCACTAAAGGTGTTCCCCCGTTGGTAGCTATGGCTTTAACGTGGTCTTCAATATCCGATGGAAAAATATTTCCTGCTTTTTCGACAATATTTCTGATGGAATCAAAAGCACCTTTTCTAATTCTTCTACCTTCTTTGGTATCTAATCCGCTTGAACGAGTTTCAGCTGTAAACTTGATGAATGTAGAGCCTGCTGGAGTACCTGTGCTTTTAAAACCTTGCTCTGTTGCCAATTCAATAATTGATTTTCCCTCTGGGGTTTCGTCTGCTAGAGAACTCAATACACAAGCATCTGTAAAATCTTTAATAATTACACCAGAAGTAGGGTAAAAGTTAGTTGCCTTACGATTACCGATTGTGATTGTTCCGGTTTTGTCTAACAGTAATACATCGATATCCCCGGCAGTTTCTACTGCTTTACCAGATTTGGTAATTACGTTTGCTCTTAATGCACGATCCATACCGGCAATGCCAATGGCTGATAGTAAGCCCCCAATTGTTGTTGGAATTAAACAAACAAATAAAGAGATTAATGCAGCGATAGTAATTGGTGTATTTGCATAATCTGCGAAAGGCTTTAATGTTACACAAACGATGATAAATACTAAGGTGAAACTTGCTAAAAGAATAGTCAAAGCAATTTCGTTTGGCGTTTTCTGACGAGATGCGCCCTCCACTAAAGCAATCATTTTATCTAAAAAGCTTTCGCCAGGCGCTGTGCTTACTTGCACTTTTATCTCGTCTGATAAAACTTTTGTTCCACCAGTAACCGATGATTTATCGCCACCAGACTCACGGATTACTGGAGCAGATTCTCCTGTAATTGCTGATTCGTCGATGGTTGCAATTCCCTCTATAATTTCTCCATCTGTTGGGATGGTATCTCCGGTTTCGCATACAAAAATATCACCTTTTTTTAACTGATTGGATGAACGGATTTCGATTGTGCCATTATCTAGAAGTACTTTAGCAGGTGTTTCTTCCCTGGTTTTACGTAAGCTGTCTGCTTGCGCTTTCCCTCTTGCCTCGGCAATCGCCTCTGCAAAATTGGCGAATAAAACAGTTAAAAGAAGTACTAAAAAGATAAAGAAATTGTAAAGTGGAGAACCTTGTCCGTTATGGTTGAAAGAGTAAACGGTAACGTAAGCCATTACCAGCGTTCCGATTTCAACAGTAAACATAACCGGGTTGCGAACCATTACCCGAGGGTCTAACTTGATGAAAGATTGTTTTAATGCAGTTTGCACTAAAGCAGGTTCGAACAATTTATTATTGGGTTTCATTTTTTATATTTTAAAATGTAGAATTTAAAATGTAAGATGTTTGATGTACATGGTTTTTTCCAATATCCATCTTACCTGTTACATCAATTTTGTAAAGTATTCTGCCAACGGACCTAAGGCCAAAGCAGGGAAATATGAAAGTGCATTCAACACCACAATCACAGCGAAAGTCATCAGTGCAAAAGTTTTGGTATCGGTTCTAAGCGTTCCTGCAGATTCTGGAATGAACTTTTTATTGGCTAGTAAACCTGCAATAGCAACCGGACCAATAATCGGTAGGAAACGACCAAGAAAAATGATTACGCCTGTTAAAACATTCCAGAAAATATTATTGTCACCTAAGCCTTCAAAGCCAGAACCGTTGTTTGCGTTTGATGAAGTTACCTCGTATAGCATTTCAGAAAAGCCATGAAAACCCGGGTTATTTAACCAAGCTTTCGGCTGAACAGCCCAGCTCGCATCGCCATGGTTAACAAAAACGAAACTGGAAATTGCTGTTCCCGCTAAAATTAAAAACGGACTTAACAATGTGATGATTGCAGCTATTTTGATTTCTCTTGCCTCCACCTTATGACCTAAAAACTCCGGCGTTCTGCCAACCATCAATCCAGAAATGAATACTGCGATAATTAGGTAGATGAAGTAGTTTAACAAACCCACACCACAACCACCATAAAATGCATTAATCATCATGCCCAATAATTGCCATGTGCCAGACATTGGCATGGTGCTATCGTGCATACTATTTACAGAACCTGTAGAAATAATCGTTGTAACTGTACTCCAATATGCAGAAGCGGCAGGACCGAAGCGAACTTCTTTGCCTTCCATTGCGCCTGTGGTTTGAGAGATACCCATTTTAGCTAAAGCTGGGTTACCACCTAACTCTGAACTTAGCATTGGAATTAGCAATAAAAATAAGCCAATGGTCATTACGCCGAATATAGTCCAGCCTAATTTTCTTCTGCGGACGAAATAACCGAAAGCAATAACCATTGCTATAGGTATAATCACTTGAGAAATAACTTCAACCATGTTGGTAAAATAACTTGGGTTTTCGAATGGGTGGGCAGAATTCACACCGAAATACCCTCCGCCATTCGTTCCCAAGTGTTTTATAGCAATCATTTGTGCTGCTGGTCCACGAGAAACGTTTACGGTATCGCCCTGCATCGAAATGAATTGATCTCTACCTTCGTAACTTGCTGGTGTACCATTGAAAGTTAAAATCAAGGCCATTACAATTGATAATGGTAATAACAAACGGGTAATTGCTTTTACAAAAAACTCCCAGAAGTTACCTAATTGTGTTGCTGTTTTATCTCTGAAGGCTTTAAATAGCACAACTGCAGCAGCAATCCCTGTCGCCGCACTCACAAATTGAAGAAACATTAATACGAATTGCTGCGTTAAATAACTTACGCCAGTTTCGCCAGAATAATGCTGAAGATTACAGTTGGCTACAAAACTGATAACGGTGTTAAAAGCCAAGTCTGGTGTCATTCCCGGGTTACCATCCGGATTGAAAGGCAGTTTATCTTGAAATATTAATACAAAAAAACCATATACCAACCATAAAATATTGATGGTTAATAAGGCTTTTAATTGTTGTTTCCAGTTCATCTGTTCTTTAACGTTGATGCCTGAGAGTTTATAAATTCCGTTTTCGAGCGGTTTTAAAAAGTCTGTCCAGACTTTTTCCCCTGCAAAAACCTTTGCCAAATATTTTCCTAAAGGAATGGCTATGATTAAGGTAAGCAAGAATGTGGCAATGATGCCGGTTAATTCAGTGTTCATTTTTAATGTTTTTACAACGTAATTGTCATTGTGAGTTTATCGAAGAATTTGTTTCGACTATCTCAATATGACATCGACTTTAAAATTTTTCTGGTTTGATCAACACGTAAATCATATAGATAAATACGGCGACTGCGATGATGAATAGTGCTAACATTTTCTTTAGATTTTTTCGAACCAATCGATAGAAAGGTAAGTTGCCCAACAGAGCAGGATTAGAATTAGAAACAGGATAATTGTCATAACTTATTGATTTATGAAATGCCTATTGCCAACTCTTATGCCGTAGAAAACGAATTGTAGTTAAGTTGTTGGTTATTAGTGTTTTGTTTTGTTTTTGTGTGGTTTTTGAAATTTTGGGCATAAAAAAACCTTTCCATTTTGGAAAGGTTTTTATCGTTTTGAAAAGATTTTATAAAAACACAGAATTGCCGGCTTAAAATTTTTCTATAAAACATACCGTTCGCTTAGGCCAAGCTTTTGACCTAATAAAATACATTCTTTTCGCTTTAGTCTTTCAGCTTTTATCTTTCTGCTTTCAGCTCCTCTAAAACTTCCCTCTCTGATTTAATAATTCAAAATACTTATCCAAATTAACACCTAATGATTTTTCGAAAGATGCTTTAAAATCAGCGGGGCTTGGATGTTTGTTTTTCCATTCGCTAAAGTAAGCCTGAAATGCTTTGTCAAATTTCTCCTGACCGATTTGTGATTCTATAATATATAGCCACAATGCTGTTTTGGCATAAGAAATTATGCCATATTCTTCTGAGGTTTTAAAATCAGCCGCTGGTGTTTCAATTGCCGATTCCATTGGTACATTCGTTAATGCGCCATAAATACTTGCCAGGAATTTATCCGTTGGAAGCTCTTTTATCTTTGCCGGAATGGCATCGCCGAAAATAGAATTGGCCTTATACTTTTCAGCTTCGTATCTGAACTGATAAAAAGTATTAAATCCTTCATCCTGCCAGGTGTGCATTCTTTCATTACTTCCCAGCATACTCATAAACCAATTGTGTCCAACCTCATGGGTAATTACACCATCTAAAGTTTCTTTTTTCGCATCAGGGCTTGTAATTAAAGTAATGGTTGGATATTCCATGCCACCACTCGCATTATTTTTTGGCCCTTCGATAGCTTGAACAACAGGATATTCGTATTCTCCAACCCATTGACTGTATTTTTTAGTGGCATCTTTAATATAATCGATGCTGTTTACCCAAAGTGTATTTTTTTTATTGTGATAATAACTAAAAGCATCTACAACTTTACCAGACGCAAGCTTTACTGTATCATACTGGATAACTAAATCCTTATCTGCAAACCAGGCAAAATCTGGAACATTGCTAATTGAATAGCTTAGTTTTTTGGTTGCGGATTTCTCGATTGGTGTATAAATTGTGGGCTTATCACCACGGTTAGCATTGTTTTTTGCCCCTATGGTTTTGTAAGCGGCAAGTTCATTTGCATTCTGTAAAACACCTGTCGCACCAACCACATAGCTTGATGGTAAAGTAATGTTTACCTTGTAATCTGCATATTCACTATAAAATTCACCCATATCTAAATATGGAAACTCATGCCAGCCATCCTTATCAAAAACTGCTGGCTTTGGGTACCATTGTGTAACCATGAATTCTGTTTCAGCATAACCCGAACGAGAAAAATAACTTGGAAGTTTTACATTAAAATCTGTCGAAATCGTAATAGAATCGCCGGGCTTTAATGAATTTGGAAGTAAAACCTTAACGATATCGATATACTGAGGATTAGGATGCGCTTGAGTTTTTGCCGCTTTTCCATTTACTTTAAAACCCAATCCATCAATACTGCCATAAGCTACATCTTTGAGTTTTTCCTTGCGAGAAGTATCATTTCTAATTTGCTGAAATAAAGCAGTCGATTCGTTTTTGTAGGCATTTGGCCAAATATGAAACCAGATAAAATCAAGCGTAGACGGCGAATTATTCTTATAAACAATGTTTTCAGAACCTTTCAAAGATTTGTCTTTGTCGTTTAAAGTAACATCAATATTATAAGTTAAATGTTGTTGAAAATAATTTTGTTGTGCAAAAATCGATATTGAAATAAGGGAAAGTAAGATGGTTAGAAAGCTTTTCTGCATATTTATTTTTTTTCGAAAGATAATTTATTTATCAAAATGAATGTAAAGATAGAACGGTTTTTTTTAGATTAAATTTTTATGGTACTCGAGGAACCTTTCCAATGCCATTAAGCTACACCAAAGTTGGGTGTCATTCTGAGCCTGTCGAATAACCTTTTTAAAGTCAAAAACAAAAAATATTTGTCCTTCTACAAGCTCAGAATGACAATATTTTTTGTTTTCTCCCAAGTACGTTTATATTTTTCAGAATTCTTTAATTTGATATTCTTCAATTTTTCGGTAGAGTGTTGTCAATCCAATTCCTAATAATCGCGAAGTTTCCGCCTTGTTTCCTTTGGTATGAATGAGCACTTTTTGAATGTGTTGTTTTTCGATTTGCTGTAAATTGTAATCGTTTTCCATAGGTGTATATTCAAAGAACTCAGGAGGCAATGCCGATTTATTTAGTAGTTTTCCATCTGATAAAATAACCAGACGCTCAATTACATTTTTAAGCTCACGGATATTACCTTTCCAGCTATGCTCTGTTAAAATAGACAATGTTTCTTCATCCATTTTAAGTGCGGTCAGGTTTACTTTATCAGAAAATTCTTTCAGATAATGTTTTGCCAGAGCAGGAATATCGCCTTTTCTATCACGCAATGGAGGTAAAGTTATGCTAAAAACAGAAAGTCGATAATATAAATCAGAACGAAATCTACCTGATGCAGCGTCAGCTTTTAAATCTTTATTGGTTGCAGCCAAAATACGCACATTTACCTGCTGGGTATGCGTATCGCCGACTTTAATGAAACTCTGGTTTTCTAAAACCCTTAGCAATTTCGCCTGCAAATCAAGGTTCATTTCTCCAATTTCATCCAGAAATAACGTGCCGCCGTTAGCCTCTTCCAATAAGCCTTTTTTATCTTTATTCGCACCAGTAAAAGCGCCAGCCTTGTAGCCAAAAAGCTCACTTTCTAGCAGCTCAGGACTAAAGCCGCTGCAATTAAGCGCAACGAAAGGTTTTAATGCCCTTGGACTTTCATAATGAATAGATTGGGCGAAAACTTCTTTTCCAGTTCCAGTCTCGCCTAAAAGTAAAACTGTTGTATCGGTTTGGCTAACCCTTCGGGCTAAATCTATAGCTTCTTTTAAGGCTTTGGATTGGCCGATAATTGTGCTGAAACTGTGTTTTCCTGTAATCTTATGCTCTAAATCGAAAACTCTTTGCTGCAGGTTAGCTTTTTCCATTGCTTTGTAAATCAGCGGGATAATCTTGTCGTTGTCATCACCTTTAACAAGGTAATCGAAAGCACCATTTTTAATAGCTAAAACGCCATCAGCAATGGTTCCGTAAGCGGTAAGGTTAATAACTTCTACAAAGGGTTTAATTGATTTAATTTCTTTTACCAAGGCAACGCCGTTTACATCAGGCAATTTTACATCGCTGATAACAAGACTAACTTCATTGTTTTTTAGAAGTTTAATGCCCTCTTTTCCAGTATTGGCCTGTAAAGTTTTAAACCCTTCGAGTTCTATAATTCTGGAAAGTAAACTGCAAATCTTCTTTTCATCATCAATGATGAGCACAATCCCATTCATAGGTATAATTTATGGTGCAATATTAAGGATAAAAATTTCTAAAAAATAAAATGAAAATTTGCTTGGCTCGGACATATTAACATCTCAAAATGCTACATTTTATCAAAAAAATAAAAAGCTTGCCATAATGAAAATTAAGTTTCCATTATGGTAGTGTTTTTAAAACGCTGATGGTGATGAATATTTTTTTTTATCGGCTATTGATACTCTTAAACGCTATTTATAATAAAATCTACCGAAAGGCATTCCGTTTGAAGTCCGTTGATGAAATTTTATTAAAATGAATAATCAATTAATTTTTGTTCGCATCGCAACTGCAGAAGATGCGTGTTATGCCGATGAAATTGTAAAGGAAACGGAAAGTTCAGCGATTGCCAGGGGTTCAGGTATTTCAAAGCGAAGCATATCATCTGTAGTGGAAAAAATGACTACTGGTAAGGCGGTTATTGCGCTAACCTCTTTGGGTGAATGGGTTGGTTTTTCTTATTTCGAAACCTGGGAGAATGGTAATTTCGTCTCAAATTCTGGGCTTATTGTTGCGCCGAAATTTCGAAATTCGGGTGTTGCGAGGTGTATAAAAAACCGTGTTTTTCGAATGTCCCGCCGAATTTATCCAGAAGCAAAAATTTTCAGCATCACCTCTGGGGCTGCAATTATGAAAATGAATAGTGCCCTTGGTTTTGAGCCTGTAACTTTTGAAGAGATTACACATGATTTTAATTTCTGGGAAGGTTGCAAAAGCTGTGTCAATTACGATATTCTTAAGCAAAAGAAAAATTGTAATTGTTTATGTACCGCCATGCTCTATACTCCAGAAAAAAATGCCGGGCAGGCAATTCAAGTTCTTCAACCCAAAGAAGAATTAAATACAGATACCATTTTACAAACCATTAACTAAAAAAACATGAATACCATTACCGAAAGGAAAATTTCTAATCATCCAGATTTAAATCAATTGTATAATGAAGCCATATCACTTTTGCGAAAACTGATTGCCATTCCATCTTTTAGTGGTTCAGAACAAGAAACAGCGGCAGAAATAGAAAATTTCTTTATCAAGCATCAAATTAGTACCATTCGCAAATACAATAATGTATGGTGTTACAATAAGTTTTATAATCCAGAAAAGCCAACGATATTACTTAATTCCCATCACGATACGGTTCGACCGAATGGGCAATACACGCTCAATCAATTTAATCCGATTATGGAAAATGAAAAGATTTACGGATTAGGAAGTAATGATGCAGGCGCATCTTTGGTTTCTTTAATGGCTGTTTTTACCTATTTCTACGATACGGAAAACCTGCCATTTAACCTTTGTTTAGCCGCCACGGCAGAAGAAGAGAATTCGGGAGAGAATGGTATAAAAAGTATTCTTAATGATTTTAAACCTATCGCATTTGCAATTGTTGGTGAACCCACCGGAATGCACATGGCTATTGCAGAAATGGGCTCGATGGTAATCGATTGTATATCTAAAGGCCGCTCCGGTCATGCCGCCAGAGCAGAAGGAGATAATGCCATTTATAAGGCAATAAAAGATATTGAGTGGTTTTCGCAGCATAAATTCCCGATAGAAGATAACTTGCCAGTACCTGTAAAAATGACCGTTACGCAAATTAATGCAGGCTTGCAGCATAATATTATACCTGGCGAGTGTAGTTTTACGGTAGATATTAGATTCGATCATAATTATACGCCGAGGGAAATTCTAAATGTAATTATCAATCATACCATGTGTACCTTTAATGTACGGCCAAATATTTTGAGTCCGTCAAACATCGATTTACTGCATCCACTTGTTGTAAATGGTTTAAATTTGGGTCGTAAAACGTATCTTTCTCCAACAAGTTCAGATCAGGGATGGCTTGATATGCCATCTGTAAAAATGGGGCCTGGTGATTCTGCCCGCTCGCATACGGCTGATGAATTCATTTTGATTGATGAGATTGAGGAAGGAATTACGATTTACATTCGTTTACTTGAATCTATTTTTGAGAAAACAACATAAGTACTTTGTACCTTTTTCGTTTCCGATCGCTTGAAATAAAACCTTTTTCAGCATATTTGAAACTACAAAGCAAATCGTATGTTTAAAATAATTAATGTTCTTTTTATATTCTGTTTCTTATCTATTGCAAGTTCAGCTCAACAATTTAGGCCTGCAAAATCCTCAGAAATTTACCGCGATTTAAAAACACTTAAACACATACCAAAGGTTTTATACTTGGCGGCTCATCCTGACGATGAAAATACGGGTTTACTCTCCTGGTTAATTAATGAGCAAAACGTAGAAACTGGTTATTTGTCCTTAACCAGAGGTGATGGTGGCCAAAATCTTTTGGGTACAGAACAGGGGGCAGCTTTAGGATTAATTAGAACGCATGAGCTTTTAGAAGCCAGAAAATTAGATGGAGCTCAACAGTTTTTTACCCGAGCAATTGATTTTGGTTTTTCTAAAAATACCAATGATACCTTTAAACAATGGGATGCAGATAGTATTACCGCTGATGTAGTTTGGGTAATCAGAAAATTCAGACCAGATGTGATTATTTGTCGCTTTCCGCCAACTGCTGCGGCAGGGCATGGGCAACATGCGGCATCTGCAGTTGTAGCAGAAAAGGCTTTTAAATTGGCTGGTGATAAAAGTGCTTTCCCAAATCAATTAAAATATGTAGATGTTTGGCAGCCTAAAAGAGTGCTTTGGAATACCTTCAGGTTCGGGGCAACCAATACCACTTCAGAAAGTCAGCTGAAAATTAATGTTGGCCAATATGATGCGCAATTAGGTATGGGTTATGGCGAATTGGCTGGTTTAAGCAGAAGTTTACATAAAAGTCAAGGCGCTGGGACACAATCTGTAGCAGGCATTAGAACCGAGTATTTTTCTCCGGTTTTAGGTGATGTTGCTAAGTTATCTTTGTTTGATAGGGTTCCAATGAATTGGTCTGATAAAGGAATTGGAGATATTGATGAATTGATAGACATCGTTCTTTTGTCTTTTGATTACAATCATCCTGATAAAAGTTTACACGGCTTACTAATGCTTCGTAAAAGAATTGCTGAATTACAAGATGTAAATTTGAGAAAGGATAAGCTTGCAGCAATAGACCACATCATTTTAAGCTGCACCGGATTTATGGGTGAAGTAGTTACCAACCAAGCAGAGGCCATTGCTGGCAATAGCTATAATTTCCGTTTAAACTTGATTTCAAGGTCATCAGAACCTGTAATTTTAGAACAAGTCAATTGGATAAATCAAACAGATAATTTAAATCGTAGAGTTTCTGGCGATTCTTTACTTACAATAGAAAGAAAAATTCAGATTCCCACAAATGCGGCTTTAACAGAGCCATATTGGTTAGAAAAACCTGCAAAAAATGCAGCAACGTTTAGTGTTGCAAACGACACTTTAATTGGTTTGGCAGAGAATGAATCGGCATTGAATGTAATACTATCGCTAAGGGTTGGTACTGAAAAATTCAGTTTGAAACTGCCTTTGTCTTTCAAAAAGACAGATCCGGTTAAAGGTGATGTTGTAGAGCAGCTTCGTATTGTGCCAGCGCTTGATTTAAGTTTTAAAGAACCCGTTTACTTTGCGAGAGATAAAGAGGGTTTATCAGTTTCACTGAGCTTAAAAGCTAATAAAAATTTGAATTACGGTAAAGTAAGTTTCAAAATTGGAAATACCATAATCAAAACTTTTACTGGAATTAATCTGGCTGAAAATACTGTTACGATTAAAGATTTCGTTATACCTGCAGAAGATTTGGCAAAAATAAAAACAAGTCAGAATAAGTTGGAAGCAGTTTTTTCGTCAGAAAGCGATGAATTTTCCAAAGGTCAGGTCTTGATTCAATATCCTCATTTGCCATCCCTGCAATATTTCATTCCCGCAACAACCTGGTTGTTAAAAGGCGATGTTAAAGTATTGGCGAAAAAAATAGGCTACATTCAAGGAGCAGGAGATTTGATACCTGAGTTTTTAAGACAAGCAGGTTTACAAGTTGATATACTAGGTGAGGCAGATATTTTAAGCCAAACTAAATTAGCTGCTTACGATGCTATTGTAACTGGTGTTCGCGTAATTAATACCGAAAAGAGAATTAAAAACTGGCAGTCGGCATTAAAAACTTATGTAGAAAATGGAGGCACAATTGTAATGCAGTACAATACAACACAAGATATGGCTTTGCAAGATTTTGGAATTTACCCTTTCAGCATCAGTAGCAAAAGAGTAACCGAAGAAAATGCTCCTGTTAAATTTTTAGATCCAAATCACAAACTGTTAAATTACCCGAACAAAATTACCGCCGAAGATTTTAATGGCTGGGTACAAGAGCGTGGTGCTTATTTCCCAGATAAATGGGATGAGAAGTACGAACCGCTTTTCGAAATGAATGATACAGGAGAAGAACCTTTAAAAGGCTCAACTTTATATGCAAAATATGGCAAAGGAAATTTTATTTATACGCCATTGGCATTTTTCCGTCAGTTGCCAGCGGGTAATGTAGGTGCGGCAAGGTTGTTCTTTAACTTTATATCGGCTGGGAAATAAATGAAAAACCAATTTAAAAACTGGAATACCTGGTACATTTTACTAGCACTTGCTTTGGTATTTCAGATAGTGTTTTATTATCTGTTTACTAAATTCTGGGCATGAGTAATTTAGATTGGTTTGTACTCATTTTCACCCTTGTTGCGGTTGTTGCCTACGGCGTTTTTATTGGTCGCGGGCAAAAAAGCAACGAATCTTATTTAAAGGCCGATAGTAAAATGCCTTGGTACATTGTGCTTTTGGGTATTATGGCTACGCAAGCAAGTGCAATTACATTTTTATCAGCTCCTGGCCAGGCTTATACCGATGGCATGCGTTTCGTACAATATTACTTTGGTTTACCATTGGCAATGATTGTAATTTGTATAACTTTTATACCAATATTTCAACGATTAAATGTTTACACAGCTTACGAATATCTGGAGAATCGGTTCGATAAGAAGACAAGGGTTTTAACGTCTTTGCTTTTTTTGTTTTCCCGTGGTTTATCAACCGGAATTAGTATTTATGCGCCAAGTATAATACTATCGAGCGTTTTAAACTGGAATATTTATATGACCAATGTTTTAACTGGTGGAATACTTTTAATTTACACTTACGTTGGTGGCGCAAAGGCGATAGCACATACTCAAAAGTTACAGTTTTTAATTATTTTAGGAACGATGGCTTTTGCTGGTTACCTGTTGGTTCAGAATATGCCTAATGGCATCGGTTTTAAGGATGCACTCTATCTAGCAGGTAAATCGGGCAAACTAAACGTAATTACTACAAATTTCGATTGGAAAGATAAATACAACATCTGGAGTGGAATATTTGGTGGATTTTTTCTTGCACTCTCTTATTTCGGAACGGACCAAAGTCAGGTTGGAAGATACATTACTGCAAAAGATAATACTAATGCAAAAATGGGCTTGCTGTTAAATGGTTTGGTTAAGATTCCGATGCAGTTTGCTATTTTATTGATAGGAGCTTTACTTTTCGCTTTCTTCTCTTTAAAACCTGCTCCAATTTACTTTAACGAACGTTCCTATCAATATTTAAAGGAAACTAAGCCTGCACAAGCTGCGGTCTTTGAGCGAGAGCATCGGGCTTTGCAGGAAAAATTTAATAATGAATCAAAAGAAATTCTATCCAAAAAAGATAGCCAATCCTCCTCTTTAAATCAATCGATAGAAAGTTTTAAAGCCACACAAAAAGAAGTTGCAACTTTGCACAGTAAAGTAGAAGAGGCAATCAACAGCTCAAATTATAATGCAGAAAAAACAGATACAAATTACATCTTTCTATATTTTGTAAAAAACACACTTCCAGCTGGGATGATTGGTTTACTTTTCGCTGTAATATTTTTGGCAAGCTGGGGTTCTATTTCTGCAGCTTTAAATTCATTAGCGTCAAGCTCATTAAAAGATGTTCATTTAATATTCAATAAGAACAAGCCAGATGATGCGACAGAATTAAAATATAGTAGGTTACATACTTTAGCCTGGGGGATTTTCTCCATAGCTGTTGCTATGTTTGCCACACAAATGGGCTCCTTAATTGAAGCGGTAAATGTTTTGGGTTCGTTATTCTATGGCCCGATTTTAGGAATTTTCTTAGTCGCGTTTTATTTCAAAAAAATTAACGGAGCAAATGTTTTTATTTCTGCCATATTATCAGAAATTACAGTTATTACCGTTTATAAGCTCGATGTAGTTTCATTCCTTTGGTTAAACATTATTGGCGCAGTTGCAGTAATAATTTTTTCGACAATCGGATTATTATTTTATCGACCTAAAGAATTAGATTCGTAAAAATTAAACAACAAAAACAAATAAGAAATACTATGAAAACGATTACAAAATCTATTGCATTGCTGTTTACGGCAGTTACAATTTCAGTGAGTACATTTGCGCAAGATGCTAAAAAAGCTGCCGCTCCACCAGCAAGTCCAGCGGCAACGGCAACTGGCAAAGTGAAAAATGCAACTATTACAATTGCTTACAGCAGCCCATCGGTAAAAGGACGTAAAATTTGGGGCGGTTTAGAAAAATACGATGCAGTTTGGCGTGCGGGTGCAAATGAGGCAACTACTTTCGAAACGGATAACGACATTATGGTTCAAGGCAAAGCATTACCAGCAGGAAAATACAGCTTTTTCTTAATTCCAAGAGAAAGCGGAACATGGACCGCAATTTTTAATAAAGAACCAAAGCAATGGGGCGCTTACAAATACGAAGAAGCTAAGGATGCTTTACGTGTAGATGTAAAAGTTAAACCATTAAAAGCAACACAAGAAACTTTGGTTTACAAAGTAAACAAAGCTGGTTTTACTATGGATTGGGATAAAGTTTCAGTTCCGGTAGCGATAAAATAATTTTCAATTTTTTTAAAATGAAAGTTCTGATTTATCAGGACTTTTTTTGTGCCCAAATTTCGCGCGTGAAGAATCTAAAAAAGATAACTTTCAGTTAATCTTAAATTGTATAATTTAGGCCGATAAATCCAGTTTTTCCTATGAAAAGAATTTTTATCATTCTGACTTTGATTGTTAATTTAAACGTTTTAGCTCAAACTAAAGTCAATAATTTTTCCATAAAAAACACAAGACCAGTAGATTTGGTTAATGTCTTTTTAGGCTCATCTGGAGATCATGGTCAGATGTCGCCGGCTGCATCTTATCCTTTTAGTATGTTAAGCATAGGGCCACAAACTTATCCCAAAACACATACAGGCTACGAGTATTTGGCGAAGAAATTTTTGGGTTTTACCCACAATCGTTTCGAAGGTGTTGGCTGTCAGGGTTCGGGTGGAAATATGTTAATTAAACCATTTTTAGGAAATGATGAGTTAAAATCAGAACTTTTAAAAATATCAGAAAGAGCATATCCAGGATATTATGAAGTTGGTTTTGAAAATAAAATTAAAGCGCAGCTAACTGTTTTAGGTAAGTCGGGCAAACATTTGTATCAATTCCCGAAGGGAGAAAAAGGCATATATTTAGATTTGAGTTATGCGTTTAACAATGCTTTTGTAGCCGAAGAACATGAAATTAAGGGGAATTCGGTGAGTGGTTACATTGTTTCAAAAACAACTTGTAGTGTTGGCAAATATAAGTTGTTCTATTATATCGAGCTCGATGGAAATGCAGATTGGAAAGCCTTATCTGAACATAAATTGGTAGCAATGTTAAGCAATAATTCTACGTCAATTGGTGTTAATGTTGCATTTTCATCGGTTAGCATTGAATCGGCAAAATCATCATTAAATAAAAGCTCTTTCGAAAAATTACGGGCGGAAAGTAGTAATGATTGGAATAACAATTTAAGTAAAATTGCTGTTGAAGGTAATTTAGAAGATGCTAAACTTTTCTATTCATTATTGTATCGTACAATGCAATCGCCTTACGTAATTTCTGAAAAGGATGGCCGATACCGAAATACCAAGGGCGAAATTAAACAGGATAATGAAGTTCGTTACAATGGATGGGCAATTTGGGATAATTACCGTACGCAGCTTCCTTTGCTTTCTATCGTTACACCAGAACGTTATCAGGGAATGGTTAATTCAATCGCAGATTTGTACAATTCGGGCAAAAAGGATTATGCTACACAAACCGAGCCATCGAATACCGTAAGAACAGAACATGCAATTGTTGTTTTATTAGATGCTTACAGTAAAGGCTATAAAGTAGATTTTAGTAAAATTGCCGATTCTTTAGTTAAAGAAGTTAATGGTTTAGACTATAAATCCCCAGATAAAGCTTTAGAATCGAGTTATGATAACTGGGCAATGGCACAAATTTTTAAAATCCTAAAGAATAAAGAAAAATCTGATTTCTATTTGAATAAAGCTTTAGAATATAAAACCTATTGGAACAAAGATTTTAAGGATATAACTAGAGGAGATGTAGATAGAATGCAGGCTCGTGGCCTATATCAGGGCACTATTTGGCAATACAGGTGGTTTGTTCCCTATGATTTTAAAGGCTTGGTAGAACTTGATGGAGGAGAAGAGGCTTACTTGGCAAAGCTTGATGAGTTTTTTGAGAAAGACTTATACAACCATGCAAATGAGCCTGATTTACAAGTTCCATTGATGTATAATTTCACAAAATCTGGTTATAAATCTCAATATTGGATGCATACTTTAGCTGCCGATACCGTGATTCAGAATTATTTTAATGATAACAGCAGAGGGATAGGTTCTTTTATTGATAAGATTTATAAAAATGAACCAAAAGCCTATATCAGAACGATGGATGATGATGCTGGAGCAATGAGTGCCTGGTATATTTTTACGGCAAGTGGTTTTTCTCCAGCTTGTGTTGGCTGGCCGGTTTATTATTTAAATGTGCCATTATTCCAATCGATTACCTACCGATTGCCAAAAGGTAAAACCTTCAAAGTTGAAGTAGAAAACTTTAACCCTAAAAATAAATATATTAAATCAGTTACGCTGAATGGTAGCGCTTTTAATAAAAACTACATCACCCAACAGAATATCGAAGCAGGCGGAGTTTTAAAAATTACCGCATCAGCTGTACCAGAAAAAGTATCAAAAACTGAAAACTGGATTTCATCAATAGAAGAGTAAATTGTATGTTTTGTGTAAAATCGATTTTTCTTTTTCAGACCGAAAAACTTTATCCTATTATGCTGTGTTATGTGTTTATAAAAAATATTAGAACATGGCTCCTTTGAAAATAAACGAAATCCAAAACGATACGCTAACTCACAAAAACAATTCAGAAATAGAAGAAAATCAATCTTTAGAAATGCATCCCGAAGCCTATAAAGTTAAAGGACCAGCGCCCGATAAAATGAAATCAGTTTCTTCTTCTTTGCGTACCTATGCGCATGGTTTGTACGGCTTGTTATAAAATACTTTATTGCAGAGCTGATATGCTAATCAGCTCTGTCTTTTTTTTTAATCATTCTGAATTTATTTTAAATAGTTAGATGTTACTTCTGTAAGTATTTATCTGTTGGGAATCAAATTGCCCATTATTTCTCTTTTATTTTCTTTAAGAGGACTATTTTCCCCGTTATTTTAAACTATAACCTATTTTCCTCCTATTAAAGCATTTAAAAACTACCATATTATTTTGGATTAGTTTTTGAATATTGGCTAATATCTATACTGAAAAGCAAACTTTTTTTGCAGGAATTACTTCTTTAAATGGAGGTAAAATAAATATCAGGCACACTGTAGTCTGAATTTAATAAATATGCTGCGCTAATTGCGTATTTAAAAAATAACCATGGAAATGGGAGCTTACCATAAAAATAATGATTTTCATTATTATAGTGATTTCACTCACCTTTTGTATTCAGGTAAAAGAGAATGAGATTTTAATACCAAATTTATTTATTCCAGAAATGAATGGAATATTTGAAGGCTTTAAAATAAATGGTCTTGAGTGTCTTTTCGATAGTAATTTATATATTGTTAACAGGTGGGGGAAAAGAAATTTTTAAAAGAAGAAAATACAAGAATGATTGGACTGGAGAAGGGCTTGAAGAAGGTAATTACTATTATTTGTTAATGATTAAGGAATCAGAAGATTCTGAATGGAAAACATTTAAGGGCTATGTTACACTTTTGAGAGCAAACCAGTAAATCTTTTTAATTACCATAATATTAGAATATTAAAAGCTGATAAATAAAAGTTCATTATATCATTTGTAAACATTTTTAAAATACTCAAAACGCTACACTAATAAGCATTAACATTTTAAAACAACTCAAAAACATAAACATCTTTTTCAATTCCGTTAATGATTAAAGAGATTTTGTGCAGACCAGTATAAAACTTTCTTGTAGTAATCAATACAAATTTTTGCTTTCTAATAATGCTTATTTTACTTCCGGCTGGATAAGGCCTTTCAGAAATTTTAAATACTTTTTTAGAGAGCTGCCCATTTTGTTTCATATAATAAATAGCGTATTCTATCCTAACTTTCTGTTCAGTAAGGTTTGTGTTTTCAACAGAAAAAGAAAATATTAAGTCACTACCAATTTTAACTTTAGGCGTTAAAATTTTAAAATCATGTAGGTGAATTCCTTTATCATTTAAACCGTAATGTTTTAAAATTTCAGGATGTCCTTGTTTTAAAAGGGTACGACTACCATGTTTCACAATTGCATCGGTTTCTTTGCTTAAACCCGACCATCTGCTTGCAATATCCAGTACAATTGATGGATGGTCTTTAGCAATATCATTGATGCTATTCGCTACGCTTCTTCTTACATATTCAGAATCATCATTTCTTAAGGTTTCTAAAATTGGTAAGATGGTTTTTGGGTCTTTCTTTAAAAATGGAATAGCCATTGCCCAAGGTAAACGCGGTCTGCTTCCTTCGCTGGCAAGCCTTCTTACTTTATGATTTTTATGTTTCGACCATTTTTGCATTTCACTAATCATCGCTTCTCCATATTTTAATATAAAGGGGCGAACTGCAAATTCACAACTTACAAACTGTGTGGTAAACTCTAGTGCCTTAACCGAATTTTTAAAATCATGTATACCATAGGTTTCTATATAATCGGGGATAAACATATACGGTAAAGAATCTTCTCCAATGCCTTCTGCTCTTAATTGATTAATTGTTTTTTCGATAAACTTCACGCCCTCTGCATAATCCTCAGGCATAAAACTATTCATCACCTTTGTAGTATGCTTCATCCTTTGTTTTAATTCTTTCGACTCAAATTCGGTGCTGTAAATTTGTATGATGAATTTCTTTTTGTCAAAATCAGGAATGGTTTTAGTTAAAACATCCGATAGTTTATCGTAAAAAAGAGGAGAATAGAGGTCTTTTAACAAATAGCTCATAAATTAGAATTGTACCACAAATTAAATGATAAATTTTAGAGCTTAATAAAAACCTTTTGCACATTTTGTTTATGGATAGGATTACTGATATTTGCGTTATGCAGAACTTAAAAATAGGATGGATTGGTCTCGGTAAAATGGGTATTCCAATGGCAGAACAATTGCTCAAAGCTAAATATTTGCTAAGTGTTTATAACCGAAGTAAAGACAAGGAAGCTGCTTTAAAAACAATGGGTGCACAAACAGCGTCGGCGCCATCGGCTTTAATGGCTACATGCGATATTGTATTCCTAATGGTATCTGATGATGAAGCTGTAAGCCAAATTTTTAAAGCTGAAGATGGGTTACTGGCTGATGAATCTACAGGGAAAATCATTATCAACATGAGTACCGTTTCTCCTGGCATTAGTAGAGAAATGGCTGCTTTGTGTGAGGGTAAAGGGAATTTTTACCTAGATGCGCCTGTGTCAGGAAGTGTAAAGCAAGCAGAAACAGGTACATTGGTAATTATGGCTGGTGGAAATGAAGAAGCATTTGAAAAAGTGAAACCCGTTTTCGAAAAACTTGGTAAACTGTCGATGCTAGTTGGGGCTAATGGTGCAGGTAATAGTACAAAACTAGCTATAAATTCTTTACTGGCTATTCATGCGCAAGGCTTGGCAGAAACGGTGCTTTTTGCACAGGCTAATCATATAAATCCAGAAGATTTACTCACATTAATAAGTAATAGTGCAATCGGTACTGTTTTCGGTAAAATTAAAGGCGATGCAATTATTGCAGATAACTATTCGGCTGCATTTGCACTCAAACATATTGTTAAAGATTTAAGGCTAGCTAAAGCCGAAGGACTTTCTTCTCCATTGGCTGCTGCAGCTTTTACTACTTTTCAAAATGCAGAAACCGAGTATGGAGATGAAGATATTATTGCGGTTTTAAAAGCTTTGAAAGTTGAAAATTAGCAAACTTTATCTTGTTTAAGTTGTTGTATTTCAACTTATCAAGATAAATCATGAATATTACTTTAGAGCAAGCAGAGGCTGTAATCGCGGAAGCCAAAAAGAAAGCAGTAGAAATTAACACCAAAATGAACATTGCGGTAGTAGATTCGGGCAGCAACTTAGTTGCCTTTATTCACATGGACGGTGGATGGATTGGTTCGGTAGATATTTCAATGAAAAAAGCCAAAACAGCAGCATGGTTTCAAATGGATACTAAAGAACTTTCACCTTTAGTTCAGCCAGGTCAACCATTATTTAATATTGAACAATCCAATGGTGGGCTAATTACTTTTCCGGGAGGAGTGATTTTGAAAAATAAAGGCAATGAAATTATTGGAGCAATAGGCGTATCCGGAAGTAGTGTTGATGATGATCATGCAGTTGCTGAGGCTGGAGCATCGGCAATAAAATAATTAAATTTCTGACCAACACATTGTTGTTAATCAGAAATTTAATTTCTTCTCTACATTTTCATTAAAGCCGGATAAATCCTAAAAAAAACCTGTCCACTAATCGGGTTTTTTCCATATAAATTATTCAAAGCATTGTTTGTATTATACAAAGAAGTTTGGGCACCAACTGCGCCTCTAAATTTTTTTAGATTCAGCACATCATAATTTAAACCTGCACTTAGTGCGTTTACACCGAAAAGATTACTACCATAAATATTTTTGTTTAAATTTAATTCCTCCGTCGATTTCTGTACCCATTCGTACCTGCTATAAACCGATAGCTTTTTTATACGGTAAGTAGCTTCAAGCAAAGCAGCATTTTCGCCATCATGTCCTTTTGTTTTGTTTAATCCCCATAATACAGTCGCATTAAAATTTTGCTCATCGCCAAGCGGTAAAGCATAAATAGCAGAAGCAATGGTTCGTTCTACGTTTTCATTTGCATGTAAACTTTCCGGACTCTTAATCCAGCCATGAGAAACCTGTAAAGCCCAGTTTTTATTCGGATTATAAGATAATCGGGCAGAATATGAATCAAACCTTGGCTTATCGAAGTCGAAACGGTTTTCGTCGGGTTCTCGTCCGGTAAAAGAAGATGCCTCGATTTTAAATTTATCATACCTAAAACCAATTGTTGCAACGCCAAAAGTGATGTGTGTGCCATCATTCCAATGATGAGAGATTGGTGCATCAGGATTAGCCAAAGCCGAAGGACGGTGCATAAAAGCAACAGAACCTAAAGCAGGTTCGCCCGGATAACCAAGGTAGAAGGTAAGGTCGGTTTTTTTAGAAAATGAATAGGTGTAGGCTACCGAAAGTTCAGAGAATAAATCGTGTGGATGTTGTCTGTCGACTAAAGGATTGCCTTTCCAGCTTTCGCCAGTTTGGAAAAGTAGTGGATAACCGCTACCGCCTTCTGTTAACCGATCTAACGACAACATGGCCCCAAAATGAAACAGGCCATTTTCGCCAACTTTACGCTGCCCCATGGCCATAAACCAATTGGGTGCATCAAATTTATCTCCACCACGATTACCTTTATTCCCAATATCTTGCTTTGTATAGCGTATAGCAATGTTTCCGTGTAACATGTACATCCATTTCTTTGAATGTAGCATTAAGCCATACATTGGAGCGGCATCTGGAAGCCAAGAAGTTCCAGAACCATTTCTAGTCATTGGAAGATTGAGAGAATAAGCATGGCTCATTGGTGTGCCTGTGTTCATATTATGCATGGAGTGATCCATGTTTTTCATGCTTGTATCGACGCTGTTTTTTGCTGTGTCTTTTTTAGCAGGCATGTGCATTTTATGCTGAGCGTTCGCAGCGTATGAGCCTGCTAACAGCAGCAGACATAATATTTTAAAATTTAAACTCATCGGATTCATTTCATTTGTGTAGAGCAAAATTAATATTGTATGCTTTTGAAACTTTACATTATTATCGAAATGATTTACACGATTTTTAGAAAGGTTTTAAAAAAAAGAGAAACTTAGCCTCATCATTTTTATACCCTAACAAAAAAACATGACATAATATTTGTTTCGTACGAAAACTATCGTACCTTTGGTTTATGAAAAGTAATAATTCTGATAGTAATCTTCCAGAACCAACTAAAGCTGAGTTGGAAATCCTTCAGGTTTTATGGGAATTCGGGCCATCTACCGTTCGTTTCGTTAATGATAAATTGAATGAACAGCGTGAGGTAAATTATACTTCCACATTAAAACAAATGCAAATTTTAACAGAGAAGGGAATTTTAAAACGCGATGAAAGCCAGATGAAACATATTTACATTCCGGTGGAAGCAGAATCGAAAACTAAAGACCAATTACTGGATAAGTTTGTAAATACCTTATATAAAGGATCTGCCTCATCGCTAGTTATGCAGCTGCTTGGCAATGAAAAGACATCTAAAGAAGATATTGAAGAAATAAAAAGGTTGTTAGATAACCTGGAAAATTAAAGTATAAATCCTTAAACGAACCACATTATGGAATTTGATTTAACAAAGTTTTTGCCTTCTAACTGGCTTCATGCTTTAGGCACAACACTATTTCATTCACTTTGGCTAGGCATTTTATTGTCACTTTTAGTTGCAATTATTATGTTTTCTACCAGAAAAACAGCTGCAACATTAAGATACAATTTATTAACAGGCAGTTTGTTGTTATTTGTTATAACAACAGCAGTTATTTTTTACAAATCGCTGGGCAATCAAAATTTGGTTACCTCAACGAATGTGGTTTTAGTAAATGCTAAAAGTGTTGCTCAAAATTCTTCATCTGCTTTGCGAACGAATATGTTTTCGAGCGTAAACGATATATTAAATGTTTGGAATGGATATGCATCACAGATTGTTTTAATATGGTTTTTAATTATTTGCGCCAAAACTATTCAGCTTTTTGTTGGCCTAAACGGTGTTTATCATCTCCGCAATAATAAGGTATATGCTGCTGGTAGCAGGTGGGATGATAAAATAAATCAGCTGGCAAAAAGAATAGGTGTTACACAAACAGTTGGCCTATTACAATCGGGTATTGCCCAGGTGCCGATGGCTGTTGGTTATTTTAAACCTTTGGTTTTAATTCCATTAGGCCTTTTAAATGGCTTAACTGATTTAGAAGTGGAGGCTATTCTTTGCCACGAATTGGCGCACATTAAACGAAGAGATTATCTGGTCAATTTACTTCAAAGCTTTATCGAAATTGTATTCTTTTTTAATCCTGCAATACTATGGGTTTCAAAATTAATTAGAAATGAACGTGAAAATTGCTGTGATGATTTAGCTGTTTTACATATGGATGATAAGCGAAACTATGTAAAAGCTTTAATTACCTGTCAGGAGTTTCAGTTAAATGCACCAAGATTCGCAATGGCATTAACTGGAAAAAAGAACCATCTTTTCCAGCGAATCAGTCGCATGTTATTCGACACTAAAACCACTTTAAATAAAATGGAAAAAACAATATTAACCATCGCATTGGTATCTGTAGTGATTTGCTCAGCGGCTTTTAAAAACGTAGCAGAATCGAATAAAAAACAAGGGCCAATTGCACCATTGGTTGCCCAGGGCCAAAACTTACAAGATACCCTTAAAAGGAAAGCAGCCAAACAAAAGGCAAAATTAGAAAGCAATATTGCTAAAAAAGCTAAGGAAGCTGAAAAGCTGAGTATGGAACAAGAAATAAATTTGAGACAGGAGCAGGAAGCGAATGCAATTAAGGCAGAAATAGAGGCTAAACAGGAAGACGAAAAATATAAAGCTGCTCAAAAGAAATACGATGCTGCTCAAAAACGTTATGATGTAGACCAGCTTAGGTACGATGCTGATAGGAAAAAATACGATGCTCATCAGAAACGTTACGATATTGAATCGAAGAAATATCAGGCAGAATCAGATAAATATCAAAAGGAGGCAAAACGCTATGATGCGAACAGGAATTTTAACTATAATACGTTTCCATTGGCACCAAGCGTGCCACCAACTCCAAATACTCCATCAGCGCCAATTGCACCACCAACTCCAAATGTTCCGTTAAGTATTTCAATCAAAACACCTATTAGTCCTGTTACGCCAGTTGCACCCATTATACCAGTTACAATACCCGGAGCTGTAGGAATCTCTGGCGAGTTAGGATCAACAGACTATCGTCGTAGTAATTCAAAAACCATTAGTAAAACTAATACTAAAAGAACTACAGAATCGGTAACCAGTACAGATGCGGATGTGCACGATTATAAGAGAATAATTAAGGATATGATTAGCGATGGTATTATCAAAAGCGATAAAAAACTTTCGTACAAACTCGATAAAAATAGTTTAATTATTAATGATGTGAAGCAAAATGAAAGCAACCATCAGAAATATAAAAACAAATACCTGCGACAAGATAACACCGCTCTACTTTATAAGTTTGAAACCAATTCAAATTAAGTAAACTCCCCCCAACTCAAAATCTCTTCTTTATTTATGAAATTCAAATTACTGGCTTTTTTTGCCTTATGGATAACTATTGCCTTTAATTTTGTACAGGCACAAGTGCCCTCGACTAAAATTTACGGCCGCGTATTGAGCCACGAAAATAGGGGTCTTGAATATGCCACAATTGCCCTGTATAATAATAAGGATTCAATTTTACTGAAAACAACTTTTAGCGAGATAGATGGTGCCTTTAATTTCAAAGACATTTCTTACGGTAAATACCAATTGCGCATTTCTTCTATGGGCTACGGAATTTATAAAAGTAGCGAGCTTGATTTGAATGCATCAAATCCTGAAATCAATTTAAAAGATATTAAGTTATCCGCAACGGAAACCAATCTTAAAGAAGTTAATGTTAGTGGTAAAAAAGCATTTGTTGAGCAGAAAATAGATAGACTCGTGGTTAATGTAGATGCATTGATTTCAAATGCAGGAACAACTGCTTTAGACGTTCTTTCGAAATCTCCAGGTGTAAATGTTGACCAAAATGGGGCGATAAGTTTTAAAGGTAAAAGCGGTGTTAGTATTTTTATTGATGATAAACCGACTTATCTTTCGGGGACCGATTTGGAGAATTATTTGCGCTCACTGCCATCATCCTCATTAGAGCAAATAGAACTGATGACAAATCCACCAGCCAAGTATGATGCCGCTGGAAATGCTGGTGTTATCAACATTAAAACTAAGAAAAATAAAGTTGCCGGTTTTAATGGAAGCGTTAATCTGAGCTTGAATCAAGGACAGCTAACCCGTTCAAATAATAGTGCTAATTTTAATTACAGAAAAAACAAAATCAATGTATTTGGTAACTTAAGCTACAACCTAAACAACAGTTTTACAGATCTTGATTTGAATAGAGTGTATAAAAATGAAGATAACTCGCCAAAGTACTTCTTCAATCAAAATTCTTATTTCCGCCGACATGGGAATACCTTTAATGCAAAAACGGGTATAGACTTTTATCAAAATGAAAAAACAACATGGGGCTTTGTATTTACCGGAATGAGTAGAATTTCTGAGCAAATAAACAACAATACCAGCAACTTATTAAATGCGATAAAACAGCCAGATTCTATAATTAAAGCAATTAATACTGATAATATCAATTATAAAAATGCGGCATTAAATTTAAACTATAGGCACAAATTTAGTAAAGAGGCAGGTGACATTACTTTCGACTTAGATTATTTAACTTATAGAAATCAAACTGACCAGAATTACTTAAACTATAGTTATTTCCCGAATATGCAGCTCAAATCTCAGGATATTCTCACTGGAGATTTGCCATCTGATATTAATATCTACACAGCAAAAACGGATTATACCAGGCCAATTAATAAGTTATGGAAGCTAGAGGCGGGATTAAAAACCAGTTACACTAAAACCAATAATGCTGCCAATTACCTATATACTGCAAATAATAAAACGGTAATAGATTACGATAAAACGAACCAATTTATATATAAAGAGAATATAAATGCCGCCTACCTAAATATGAACATGGAAGGTAAAAGATTTTCTCTGCAAGCAGGGTTGCGATTTGAAAATACAGTTTCAGATGGACATCAACTGGGTAACTTGGTTAAGCCCGATTCTTCTTTCAAAAGAAAATACAATAGTTTTTTTCCAACCATTTATCTTTCTTATAAATTAGATACGGCGTCGAATAATCAAATTGGCTTAAATTATGGTCGACGGATAGATAGACCTTATTATCAAGATTTAAATCCATTTTTTTCGCCGTTAGATAAGTTTACTTATTACGTTGGTAATCCTTTCCTGCGACCAGCCTTTACTCAAAGCTTAGAACTCTCTCACACTTTTAAAAGCAAAATAACAACCACATTGGGTTACAGCTGGATAAGGGACGATGTAAATGAAACTATAGAAATTGTAAATGGAACTTATTACAGCAGACCTGCAAATATCGGTAAAGGAACTGTTAAAAATATCTCTGTAAATGCTGATTTGGATATCACTAAATGGTTAACCACGCATATTTACATGGAGTTTGCAAACATTGTTTCGAAAACTGATTTTTACACAGGATATTTAGTAACCAGAGGAACTTATTTTCGCTCAAATCCAAATCTTCAGTTTAAAATAAGTCCAAGTTGGAGTGCTGAAGCTAACTTTCGATATCAAACAAAGTTTTCAAGTGTTCAATTTCTAATAGGTTCCGTTCATGAGTTTGGTGCAGCTTTGCAGAAAAAAATATCACCAAAAAGTACATTAAAGTTATCCGCATCAGATATTTTTAGAGATAGAATATTTGTTGGTGTAATTAATAATCTTGCCGCAACAGAAGCAAACTGGACGAACAAACAAGATTCCAGAAGCTTTATTTTGAGCTACAGTTACCGTTTTGGTAAGGCTTTTTCTACACCTGCAAAGCATGAAACTACTGGCGCCGATACCGAAAAAAATAGGGTAAAAAATTAGAGTATTTTTGTTTATTTATTTGAAGTTGCCGTTATTATCGATTGATAGTAAGTTTTATATCCCACCGGATAAAACAATTAATCCTAAAGTTTTAACATTGATCGATGGGATGGCTGAAGGTTATCTTGAACATGCTGAAGAAATGAATATTTGGCCCACTGTAATTTACGCTGGTATGATTGCAGAAGAAAATAAAGAACATGCCATATTAAAAAAAGGATTAAAAGACTAGGCATCTATCAAGTTTTAATTGAAAATCAAGGCCCGCAGTATGCAGCAAATTTTTCGAAAAGGGAAAAAATGGAGAGATTTAGACTTAATTATGAAACAAATAGGATTTTGAATTTTAAACAGGATAATTCATGATTAGAATTTCATTTATTTCACCCCTTTTAGTTGCGTTCGAATTTATCATTCGCTTTGCCTTAACCCTTAAAATGGTGTTCAAATTCCTCCCGTACAATTCATCAAAAAAAGCATCAGCAGGGTTGTTGTTTTTTGGATCAGAGTTGCTGAGTAGCCAGAGATGTTTCTTTTGAGTCAATAATTCCGTAAAATCTGCAAGCCTGATTTGCTCTTGATCATTAAATGAGCCTTTCGCGTAAGCATTAAAAGATGAAGTTGCGCTAATTGGCTTATAAGGTGGGTCGAAATAGAAAAAACTATTTTTTGTGCAGTGTTTAAGTGTTTGGGTATAATCACCATTTAAAATAGTAACATTTTGCAAAAGCTTGCTGATGGCCAAAATATTTGTTGGGTCAGAAATTTTTGGTTTTACATATTTGCCGAAAGGGACATTGAATATGTTTTTGCTGTTAACACGATATAATCCATTATAACAGGTTCTATTCAGGAAAATGAAAAGTGAAGCAAGCTCAACCAATTCAGCTTTTTTTAAATTGAATTTAGTTCTGTTGGTTAAAAAGTAAGCTTGCTTTTCTTCTTCTGTACCTAAGGCGTAGTAATCTTTTTCAATTATATTAAGATAGTTGATTAAGCTTTCTGGCACTTCTTTAATGGCTTGATAAACATTTATTAAATCAGTATTAATATCATTTATTATCGCTTTTTTAATGCCAAATTTTTGAATAAACCAAAAAAAAACAGCACCACTACCAATAAATGGTTCTATGTAAGTTAAATCTTTTAAACTTTCTATATTTTTAGGCAGATGGCTTTCTATAGCTGCAATCAATTGCGTTTTTCCTCCAGCCCATTTTAAAAACGGTTTGGCATTTTGATTATGTTTTGATGTGTTTGGCAAATTTTAAAGGCAATGAAATAATCTACAAGTTATAAAAATCCATCTATTCGGCTAGCATAAAAATATTGATTTTTTATTAAAACGAAATTAGAAACAAAGCTCCCGTTTATTTTAAGTAAATTTGTAAAATCAAAAAGAAGGTCGCAATCTCCGGACCGAAAAATTAAATCTGCTAGGGCGAAATTTCAATCGCCTTTTAAGACGAGATTTTCTTTAAAAGTCAGGATTAAGCAAAACGCATGGGCTATAATTAAAAAGCTTGTGGCTAATTATCAATATGGAAAATCAAACTATAGAATTTCAGGCAAAAATGTATGCATTTGCTTTAAACAGCGCAACAAAGGAACACGGTTTTAAGAAAGATGAAAACTGGAAATTAACACTTGCAAATGCTGAAGAGAAAGCAGAAATAGAGCAAAAATATTATCCTACAGTATCGACTCAAATCGAGTCTAAATCACTATTAAAATTATCTGAATTGGTTAAAATTGTATTAAACCGTACACCGGCTTTTGCAACTGAACCGCTTAACGATTTAGGTGCACAACATAATAATTCTGAATACATCATTGCTTACAATCCAATCCGCGTTCATCGTTAACGGATGAATTTTCTAGTTTCCTTCGTTTCTTAAAATTTGAAGTGGGGGTTTGTTTAAAATACTTCTGCTACTTAAAACTCCGGTTATGACAACCAATAAAACCACACTTGCAAATAGCAAAAGTGTTGGTAAAAATGGAGGAATAAAAGAAGCGTCGAAACTAAATCTGGCCAAAGCCCAGCTGCCACTTAAAGCAAGTATTAGCCCAGCAGCTGCGGCAAAAAGTCCTAAGAAAAAGTATTCAATGGCATTTACTGCTAGAATTTGATTTCTGCTGGCGCCCATTGTTCTAAGCAAAATGCTTTCCTTAATGCGTTGGTTTTTGCTTGTCATCACAGCTGATATCAGAACAATCCAACCAGTAATCATACTGAAACCAGCCATAAACTGAATTACGAAACTGATTTTGCCAAGTAGTTCATCTAAAAGTTTTAAAACCAAACCTAAATCGATAACCGAAATATTAGGAAACTTGCGCACAACAGAACCTTGAAAACTCGCTGATGTTTCACTGTTTGGAACTCGGGTCATTAAAACGTGAAACTGTGGCGCCTGCTCTAAAACGCCAGCGGGAAAAACAACTCTAAAATTTGTTTGCATTCGGCTCCAGTTCACTTCGCGTAAACTTCCTACAACTGTAGGCAAAAGCATCCCTTGAACGTTGAATACAATTTTATCATTAAGTTTTACTTTTATACTTTTGGCAAAATTTTGGTCAAGTGAAATGTAGACAACATCATTTGGGTTGTTAACTTTATTTATCCACTTTCCGTCGATAATTTTTTCTGCAGCAGTTAAAGTATCCTGATAAGTTGCACGAATCTCATTACGAAATGCTCTTTTATTTGTACTATCCGCACCTGCTTTTTTGCCGTTGATTTCTTCAATCCTCATCGTAATAACAGGAACTTGATTCATCAATGGTAATTTATAAGATTTTGCAAGATTGCTAACCTCATTCTTTTGTGTGCTTTGAATATCGAACAAAACCATATTTGGCTGGCTCGAACCCGAAGAAAGCGTAACCCGTTTAATCAGAATCCCCTGCACAAAAAATAATGTGCAAATAAAAGCAGTAGATAAACCGATGGAAACTGTAAGCATGAGGGTTTGATTATTGGGGCGATATAAATTGGCAAAACCTTGTCGCCATAAATAACTTAGCGATGCAGGCATTAACTTTCTAACCATAAACATTAGTATACCCGAAAATGCCATCAAGAGTAAAAAAGCGATAAAAATTCCCGCCGTAAAAGCCAATGCCTGTATCCAGCCTCGCATTTGCAGGTAGGTGAAACCAACAATGAAAACCACCATCAGAAGGAAAACAAACACTTTAAGAAAATCGAATTTCTTATTACTATTGCCTTCAAAAGTTGCTCGGATGGCGTTCAGAGGCGAAATCCGCCTTACCGAAAGTAAGGAAGGCAATGCAAAAAGAACTGAAATCACTAAGCCGAGTAATAAGCCTTGTCCAATCGCCGACCAGGAAACCTGCATGGTAATTTCTACAGGAAGAAAATCTTTTAAAACTATAGGTAGTAAGAATTGAATTAAAGTGCCGAGTATAGAGCCAATTATGGCGGCAAATATCCCGATAAAACAAACCTGAATTAGGTAAATTAGAAAAGCATCCCAAGCTTTTAAACCCATACACCTTAATGTTGCAATTGCGGCGAGCTTTTCTTGTATGTAAACATGTATTGCGCTGCCTACGCCAACACAACCGAGTAATAAAGCGATAAAGCCCGTGAGCGCTAAGAAACGGTTTAAATCTCTAAAAGAACGGCCAGTTTGCTCTTTTCTTTCAGCCACGGTATCCAAATCCAAACCTTCTTTATCGAGTTTAGGTTGAAGCTTTTTAATAGTAGCTTCCAGCACTGCTGGGCTATCGAATTTATAGTAAAATTTATAATTAATTCGGCTTCCGGTTTTAACTAAACCGGTTTTATCCAAATATTTTAGAGGAATATAAACAATAGGCGCAACGCTTGATGATATACCGGTTTGACCAGGTGCTTTGTCTAAAACACCAGCAATTTTAAAACTTAAATCCCCAATGCTTATCGAATCACCTGTTTTAGCATTAAACTGGAGCATCAACGTTTTATCCACTAAAGCATCTTTACCACTAAGAAAACTTTTTGCTGCTGTAGCTGGTGTAGTTTCGATAGCGCCATAAAAGGGATAATTTCCTTCCAGTGCTTTCATTTGTACTAAACGACTACCGCCATTTTTAACAAAATAAACCATCGATGCAAAAGTGCTTTCTGTTGCTCGGTCATCGCCCATGGTTTTAAGCATTTGTACCGTTTGTTTACTTACGGCTTTTCTGCTTTCTACAATTAAATCAGCACCTGTAAGTTCTTTCGCTTGCCTGTCAATATCATTTTGAAGGTTATCTTTAAAAGAGTAAACAGCAACTAAGGCTGCAATTCCTAAAATGATCGATGATATAAATAAAAGCAGACGCGAACGGTTTTTTCGGCTATCTCTCCAGGCCATTTTAAAAAGCCACGAAATAGGAACGCTTTGCTTTGGGACTGAATTTTTAGACATAACTCGGATTTTCGTCAGCGATAATTAAACCACCTTTCATTTTTATAACACGATTAGTTCTCGCAGCTAATTCAGGGTCGTGGGTTACAATTACTAAAGTTGTACCCGCATCTTTATTTAAATCGAAAAGTAATTTGATGATTTTTTCACTGGTTTCAGCATCCAGATTTCCAGTTGGTTCATCAGCAAATAAAAGGGCAGGGGTATTCGAGAAAGCTCTTGCCAATGAAACCCTTTGCTGCTCACCACCCGATAATTGTATTGGGTAATGATGACTTCTATCGCCTAAACCAACTTTATCAAGCAATTCCATTGCATGGCTTTTAATGTTTTTAGCACCTCTCAATTCAAGCGGCACCATAACATTTTCTAAGGCTGTTAAAGTGGGTAGTAATTGGAAATTTTGGAAGATAAAACCTACATAACGATTACGAACAGCTGCTCGCTCATCTTCAGATAATTTGTCTAAAACAACACCATTAAGCTCCACAGAGCCCGTAGTTGCCCGGTCTAAGCCTGCGCATAAGCCAAGTAAAGTAGTTTTTCCACTACCAGACGGACCGGTTATGGCTAAGGTAGAACCTGATGAAACATCGAAATTAATGTTGTTTAAAACAGTTAACTCGCGACCTGCACTTTGATATATTTTACTTACATTTCGGATGTGTAATATGCTTTCCAATGGCTAAAGAATTAAATTTTCTGATTAATTTGCATTAAAACATAATGCACCCTTATCCGTTAAAGATAGTGGCTTTTTGATTTTTAAGAGATAGAATAAATAGATATGTTACGAAAACGTTTGATGCTATTAATTGTTTTGACAGGAATATTACAAGCCTGCTCAAATTCAGATAATAAAGATAAATCTGCTGATGCAGATACTACAAAAATGGCAGCTAAGCAAAATGCCAAACCGATAAAAAACATCCTTTTCTTTGGTACAAGTTTAACAGCAGGTTATGGTTTAGACCCAACAGAAGCTTATCCGGCGTTGATACAGAATAGAATTGATTCTTTAAAGTTGCCTTATAATGTAATTAATGGTGGTTTAAGTGGCGAAACATCGGCAGCGGGAAAAGGCCGGATAGATTGGTTGCTCAAGCAAAAAGTTGATATTTTTGTGCTCGAGTTAGGTTCTAATGATGGTCTTCGTGGCGTGCCTGTCGCAGAAACTACAAAAAACTTACAGAATATTATTGATAGGGTAAAAACAAAATATCCAGATGTAAAAATGATTATAGCAGGTATGCAAATGCCACCAAGTATGGGTGCTAAATATGCAAGCGATTTTAAAAATATGTTTCCTGAACTGGCTAAAAAGAATAATATGGAACTAATTCCTTTTCTTTTAGATAGGGTTGGTGGAATTCCGAAACTTAACCAGGCAGATGGCATTCATCCGACGGCTGAAGGAGATAAAATTCTCGCTGAAAATGTTTGGGTGGTTTTAAAACCTTTGCTATAGATTTTGTTTCAACTGAAGAAGGATGGATAGCAGATTCACTTTCACCAACTGGTTTATGTCCATACTTTAGAGCTTATGCTAACTTTGAGCCTAAAATGGATGGCCAAACAGGTAAGAGATGGTGGGATGGTTCAATTCATTCTTATTCACCTCAGCCAAATAATCATAAGGGTGTTTATCAAACAGGGCCATACGGTGATAAAGAAATATGAAAATAAAAAAATTACTATTGAAGTCTACATCGTACCGATTTTACCTGGCATTAGCCAGGTCAAGTTTATCTTTTCTCCCCTTCTAATCAATCAATGCTTCACTTTTGAAAAAAAGGTGTTCCCACCATGCTTCTGGTAGAAATGGCTTCGCCCATCACGTTTACCTTCAATCCTGTCGAAGTTGCAGGTTTTTTGAAATTAAAATCAGGAAATACCCTTGATAACCATTCAGTTAGGCTTATAGCTTGCAAAGTAGTGGATAAAGTTTATTAATCCCCGCTGTCCTAAATAACATTTGTTTTTATAGAAGCGAATAATACTTTGAATACTGAGGTTAGCTAATATACTTGATTTTCTTTTAGACGCAATTTCGTTGCAATAATAATTGTGCGATTTGCTTTTAGAACTAGACATAAAGCTGAATATAGAACTCTAACAGATTGTGTTAGTAATACTATTATCTGTAATGATTTTGTAATTATTTTAATAGTAATACTTTTCTGTTCTGCAAAATTTTATTTTTGAGTTCTAACTCTTTTATGGAAGTATTACTTAAATTCAAGTTAAACGATCACCTCTATCTTCGCGATCCCGAACAAACCGAGATTGGGAAAGCTATTGTAAGTAACGCCATTGAGCTCATTTTTGAGATTGGTTTTGAGCAATTTACTTTTAAGAAACTTGCTAATAATATCAATTCTACCGAGCCTACCATTTATCGTTATTTTACATCTAAGCATAAACTGCTTACCTATATTCTTAATTGGTATTGGAGTTATCTAGAGTATGTCTGTAAAATGCTCCTGGCAGAGGTAAATGATCCTACTAAAAAAATGATTTTGATTTTAGAGATTATTACCCATCAGATTGATCATCATACCCATCTGCACAATTATAACCTCGATCATCTTCATCATATTGTGATTTCTGAAAGCAGTAAATCTTATCTTGTAAAAGAAGTAGATGAGATTAATAATGAGATGATGTTTGCGCCCTTAAAAAGCCTATGTTTATTTATTAGCGAGGTGATTCTTAAGCTGGAGCCCCATTTTCCTTATCCCCGTTCTTTAGCGAGCACACTATTGGAAACCGCTCATGATCAGCAGTTTTTTAGCGAGCATTTGCCTAAACTTACCGATAATACAGAAAGGGGCAATCATAAAGATTATGTGCTAAAATATTTAACCAGATTAACTTTTTACACCATTACGCCAGCTTAATATGTACTACGAAAAAGATTTTAAGGTAAGCAGTTCTGCATTGTTTAAATACATTACCAAAGAAAAGAAAGATGTTACAGCCATTTATATATATGCCGTTTTAAGTGGCTTGGTTCAGTTAAGTATTCCATTGGGCATACAAGCTATTGTAAGTTTTGTAATGGGTGCAACAATGGTAACTTCTCTTTATCTGCTTATTGCATTTGTGGTATTAGGTACTTTTTTAGCAGGTTTCTTCAAAATTAAGGTAATGCAGATCATCGAGAAAATTCAGCAAAAAATATTTGTAGAATATTCTATAGCTTTTGCCAAAAAAATACCCAAAATTAACCTTTCATCTACTAAAAAATATTTTCTTCCAGAATTAGTCAACCGGTTTTTCGATACTCAAAATCTGCAAAAAGGTATCTCCAAAATATTGTTGGATATCCCAACCGCGTTGATCCAGATTTCTTTTGGTATTTTACTTTTATCTTTTTACCATCCTTGGTTTTTGGTCTTTGGTGCGTTGGTATTAATCATCGTGATCTTTGTCTTTAGGTTTACCATGAATTCTGGTATTCGTTCTAGTTTAGAAGAGAGCGATAAGAAGTATGAGGTTGCCTCTTGGTTGGAAGATGTGGCGAGCGCCATTAAAACTTTTAAAATTAATTTTAAAGCAGACATGCACCTAACTGGTACTGATGAGCGAGTAGTTAATTATCTCGAACATCGTACCGATCACTTTAAGGTGTTGGAGTTTCAGTACAAAGCCATTATCGGTTTCAAAGTAATCATCACCCTTGTGATGCTGGCCATTGGTACATATTTATTGGTAGAGCAAAAACTAAATATTGGAGCATTTATCGCTACAGAAATTGTGGTGCTTACCATTATGAATGCCGTAGAAAGCTTGATTAAAAGTTTAGAAAGCTATTATGATGTAATTGCGGCACTGGTTAAGTTAAATAAAGTTACCGATTTAGACGAAGAAAATAGTGGTGAAATCGTGCTTGAGCAAGATAATGGTGGCTTATCGGTAAATCTGAAGGATGTAAACTTTGCTTTTACCGATCAAAAACCAATTTTAAAGAATATCAATATTGAGTTACTGCCAAATACTATTAATGTAATATCTGGTAGCTTGGGTGCCGGAAAAACTACATTACTTAATGTAATGGCTGGTTTTTATGAAACCACCACAGGGGTGATCTTGTATGATAAAATTCCAATCAAAAACCTTAATAAAACAGCGCTGAGAGAGAGTATAGGACTGTATACGTACGATATGGTTATCATAAAAGGTACTTTACTAGAGAATGTTTTGTTAGGCCGAGATGATATTAGCACTGAAGAGATTATAGATTTGTGCGAACAGATTGGTTTGGAAGATTTTTCAAGCCAGTTTAGCAACGGTTTTGATACTCAACTTAGCGAAACTGATACTGAAGTATCACATAGCGGGAAGAAAAAAATTACGCTTTTGCGTGCGCTTTTAGGTAAAAACAGATTAATTATGTTGGAAGACCCATTGTATGGAATGGATGATGAGTTTAAGCGTAAAGTTGTGAGCTATCTTATAAGCATCAAACATCAAACTACAATTATTGTGATATCGAGAGCAAAAGAACTATTAGCAATTGCAGATCAAAAGCTACGCTTAACCGATGGTACCATTGAAATCGATAAAATCTAAACTTATTGCATCATGAAAATCAAATCTTTCGATAATATCTATCATATTCATAAAGATTCTAAGGTAAAGCGATGGTTTTACATTTTTTTAGTTTCGTTTGTGGTGGTGCTTTTTTTACCATGGACTCAAAATATTCATTTAAGAGGTAATGTAAGTACGCTTTATCAGGAACAGCGTCCACAACAACTCAACTCGCCTATTCCTGGTCGAATCACTAAATGGCACATTAAAAATGGCGATTATGTTAAAAAAGGCGATACGATTTTGCAGCTTGCTGAGGTGAAGGAAGATTATTTAGATCCTCAATTACTTCAGCGCACCAGAGAACAAGTGGCGGCAAAGAAGGGCGTAAGAGATTATTATCAGGCTAAAGTTGGTGCTACAAATACACAGTTGAAAGCTATAAATGCTGCAAGAACTCTAAAACTAGAACAGTTAAAAATCAAAATTGCGCAGCTAAATAATAAGGTTGCGGCAGAATTGGCAGAGCTTGCTGCAGTAAATAACGAACTTAAGCTTAGTGAAGATCAGTATAACAGGCAGAAAAAGATGTATGATGATGGCTTGGTTTCCCTTACTCAATTTCAACAAAGAAGCGTGTCATATCAGAATGCATTAGCTAAAAAGACAGCGGTAGAAAATAAGTTGGCGCAAACGCGTCAGGAAATTACTACCGTTAATATAGAACAAAATGCGACTATCCAAGATTACATGGAGAAGGTGAGCAAAACCGAAGGCGAACGGTTTTTAAGTATGGGGCAAATTCAAGGAAGTAGCGGTGAAATTGCCAAATTAGAAAATCAGGCGGCCAATTACCAAGCTAGGCAAGGATTGTATTCGGTCATGGCCTCTCAGGACGGACAGGTCGTGCAACTAAATAAAGCCGGTATAGGTGAGATTTTAAAAGAAACAGAAAGCATTGGCACAATTGTGCCTAAAACTGTAGATTATGCTATAGAAATTTATGTAAAGCCTGTAGATTTACCCTTGCTTCGGATAGGGCAAAGAGTAATGTGTATTTTCGATGGTTTCCCGGCTATTGTTTTCTCTGGCTGGCCAAATTCCAGCTATGGAACTTTTTCTGGCAAAGTAATCGCCATAGAAAATAACATCAATGCCAATGGCCTTTTTAAAGCCTTGGTTATTGAAGATAAGGGGGAAAAGCCATGGCCACCTCAAATTAAAATTGGCGCAGGTGTAAAAGGTATAGCTATCCTAAACGATGTGCCAATTTGGTACGAGTTATGGCGAAACATTAACGGCTTTCCTCCAGATTATTATGGTTTGAAAATAGAAAAATCGAAATCAGCAGATGAAAAATCTAAATAGAACCTGGATTATTTTACTCCTATGGAGTGTTGCCCAAGTTTCTGCTGCGCAGGATACATTAAGGCTTTCACATCCAGAGTTTTTATCCATTGTAAAGAAATATCATCCTCTTGCTTTTAAATATAGATTGCAGAATAATATTGCAGAGGTAGAGATTTTAAAGGCTAGGGGCAATTTCGATCCGATAGTGGATGCCAAGAAAGGATCCAAAACAATCGATGGAACTAATTATTATGAGCAAAGTAATGCTGGCCTGGTTATTCCAACTTGGTATGGTATAGAAGTAAGCGGTAGTTATAACTACATTGATGGGCAACGCCTGAATAATAGCGACACGCGGGGTGGGCTATATCAATTTGGCTTAACCGTGCCCTTGGCGAAGAATCTAATCTACGATAAGCGAAGAGCGATGCTAGAGCAGGCCAAATATGCACAGGTAATGACTGCTGCCGAACAGCAATTGCTTACCAATGAGCTATTTAGAGATGCCGAAAATGCCTATTGGCAATGGGTAAAATGCTACGAGTTATATTTGGTGCAGCAAAGGGCTGTAACTATTAACCAAAATCGTCTGGCTTTAACTTTAAAAACGTTTCAGTACGGAGAACGGGCGGCTATAGATACGACAGAAACATTATCGCAGTTGAGAGGTTTTGAATTGGAAAAGGAAGATGCTTACTTACAATATGTTAAGGCCACCATGGACCTTTCTGTGTATTTATGGAGAGAAGGGCAGCAGCCATTTGAAATTACTAAACCCATTTTGCCTTCAGAGAACATTACCTCTAGCGATGCTTACGGCCGCTATGCAGCGCTGATTGTGCAGGTGAATGCCCAGCCTATTAATGCTCATTTATCGCTAGTTTATTATCAGCAAAAGCAAAATATTTTGGAAAGCGAACGGAAGTTGAAATGGCAAAGCTTTTTGCCTAAGATCGATTTTACCTATAACTTTTTTAACAAGGAAAATTATCAGACCAATTTTTTTCCGCTTTTTCAAAACAACTATCAATACGGGTTAAAATTAGAAATACCTATATTTTTAAGGCAGGCAAGGGCAGATTATAGACAGGCAAGAATGAAGGTGATGCAAAACCGGTTAGATGCCGATTTAAAACGCCAGGAGCTTAACGCTAAGCTTAACAGTTATACCAATGAAGTAATTAATTACCGCAGCCAGATTAATATTGCCCAGCAAAATATTGGGAATTATAATCGCTTATTAAAGGCAGAAGAAACAAAATATCAAAATGGCGAAAGTTCTCTTTTTCTCATCAATAGCAGAGAAAACAAGTTGATAGATGCACAAGAGAAAATGCTTGAATTACGTTATAAATTTCTCAAAAGTTACAACGAACTTAAATTTATGAGCGCTAGTTTTAGCGATTTGGTGATTTAAAATTGTCTTGCCCAATTATGTATAGCATGCTATCTTTAGAATTGGAACATCCAGGAAGTTAATAGACAAGCTTTTGATGTAACGGCTATTGATGTAACCCAGCTTTACAACAACACTCTAGATATTTCCGGGGCTTTGAATAGGGTGGCTAGTGTATGGTGGTAGAGAAACCTAAGGAGTCGGCTCTTCTTTTAAGGTCTCGCTAAACGGCTTTTCAGGTAACCACATCCGTTATTTATAGATGGCATTGAGATGGATAACTTTGGCTCTTCTTTCAAAACATTTGCCGATAGAACTCCTTTAAGTTGTACTAAAGTTTTACCCGAAATGTATTTGTTGTTATATTTGTAAGCTCTTTAATGCATATTAAAAGATGTTCAAATATTCATAACACAAACTTGAATCAATACCCTTAGTCACAATCAAAATCCATAATTTGGTAAGCGTCCCAGAAAAAATAATTTATGACTTTCCCTATCAATCACATTCGCCCAATACCGGCAAATGAAGCAGAGCGATTACTTGCATTATCAGAATTCGACCCAGACTTTACCGATCTTCAAAGTGATTTCGAAAACATTACTGCTTTAGCCGCAAAGCTATCTGGAACCAATATATCTTTAGTTAATCTTATCGACTCGTTTACACAGTGGTCTGTTTCCAATTATGGATTAGAACTCGATCAGATGCCTCGAGAAGAGTCCATCTGCCAATACACCATTACAGAAAACGATCACTTCGAAATCAGCGATTTATCGTTGGATGATCGCTCAAAACATTTCTTTTACGTAGGTAATCCCCTTAATTTGAGGTACTATTTTGGTGTTCCATTAACCACACCAAATGGCTATAATATTGGAGCATTGTGCGTTTTAGATCAAACTTCTAAAACCTTATCAAAGGATAAAATCGAACTACTTAAACTTCTGGCAAAAGAAGTAGTGGATAAACTTATCAATCTCAAAATACTTCAGAAAACGAATACCGACCTTGATGATGCAAAGAAAAAGCTCAGAAAAGCAGCACACGATATTCGGGGTCCGCTTTCTGGTATAACTGGCATTATTGATATCATCAGAAAAAAAGGAGATAAAAATCAGTTTGAAGAATTGATTGAATATGTTTTTATGATTGATAAGAGTACTAAATCTGTTTTAGATTTTACGGAAGAAATCCTGTCAGAACAAAAAGGTTTTAAAGGTGAGATTTTTAATACGACAATTTTTAAAGAGAAGTTAGAGCAATTATATATGCCTCAGGCAAAGGCAAAAAATATTTTCTTTAAAGTTAAAACTGGCTCCGTAAACCAAGAGGTTAACTTTTCAAAGGAAAAACTGATGCAAATTACAGGAAATTTGATCTCCAATGCGATTAAATTTAGCTCAGATTATGGAACAGTTACCGTGAAACTTGATTTGGAAATTCTGGATAAGGCAAAAACTTTGAAAATTAATGTCTCTGATAATGGCAATGGATTAAGTATCGCCGCGATTGATAAAATCATGACCGGAGTATTAGCATCGTCAGACGGTACATTTGGAGAACGTGGCTACGGATTAGGTTTGCCGATGGTTATTGGAGATATAAAGAGTTTGAATGGTAAGATGGAAATTACATCAGAAGAAGGCTGGGGAACGAATTTTGAAATTTCAATCCCAGTAAGTTAATTATCCATAACTAAGTAAACCTCGGTAATATTTATTTTATAAGGCGAACTGGTTAAGCAATAATACACCCAATAAGCCAAGTATAGATACAATGCTTTCCATCATTGTCCAGGTTTTAAAGGTTTGTTTCAAATTGAGGCCAAAATATTCTTTAAACATCCAGAAACCAGTATCATTAACATGCGAAAACATCAAGCTGCCTGCTCCAACCGATAAAACCATAAGTTCGGCAGATGCGCCTGTGCCAATAAATGGTAGCACAATGCCTGATGCGGTTAAAGCAGCTACAGTTGCAGAGCCCAAAGTAACCCTAAGAGAGGCGGTGATAAGCCATGCGAGAAAGAGGGGAGATAAGCTCAATCCTGAAGTGAGTACTTTAACCGTTTCACCAACGCCACTATCGACCAAAATTTGTTTGAATGCACCACCAGCTGCAATAATTAAAATAATCATGGCAATACTTTTTACACCTTCAACGCAAGATTCCATCGTTTTCTCAATTGTATTATCCTGAACGAAAACGGTTATAATCACGGCAATCAAAAGGGCTGCTGTAGGATCTGCTAAAAAGGTAAATATTGGTTTCAGCATATAGGGATTAGAAAAGGCTGTTCCTACTGTACCTGCAACAATTAATACAACGGGTAACAATGCCGTGAAAAAACTTTTAATACCCGTTGGTAAATTCTCTTCTTCGGATAATGAAAAACCAATCTTAGATGTTGAAATTTCTCGCTTAATAATTAATCTTGGAAAGTAAACACCAGCTATAATTGCTATAGGAATGCTTAAGGTTAAGCCATAAATTAAAGTTTTACCAATATCTGCATGGAAAATTGCGGCTAGAGCAATCGGGCCAGGGTGTGGCGGCAAGAAACCATGAGTAACGGATAATGCAGCTGCCATCGGGATACCAATATATAATTTTGGTAAACCTGTTGCCGAAGCAATTGCAAAAACCAGTGGTATGAGTACCACAAATCCGGCATTGTAAAATAGTGGAATCCCAACGAGTAGCCCAGTTAAAAGAACGGCCCATTGAATATTTTTTTGACCGAATAATTTAATCAGAATAAAAACAATCTTTTTAGCTGAACCACTATCTTCTATTAGTTTTCCCATCATTGCACCCAAAGCCAAAACCATTACCATGCTTCCAAGTGTGCTTCCAATTCCATTACTTACTGCACTCATTACTTTTGATGCAGGCATCCCTAAAAATAAACCAGTTATAATAGCAACCAAAAGCAGGGCAATCATTGGATTTAGCTTCTTGATAATCAAAATAAAAAGCAAAAGAATGCCAGCGAGTACGATAAATAATGACATAATTAATTATTGAGGTGATAAAGCTGATGCATGGTTTCTTTAAGATTTGTATACAGCTGTTTAAACAGGAGAAAATTTCTTTGATAAGTTTTATGAAGCTCCAAATCCGGCATAATGATTTTTGGAACAGTATTTTCTGATGAAGGATAATTTTTAGTTAACCCAACAGCTTTTGCCGCAAGATAAGCAGCGCCCACTGACGAGGCATCTTCTTGTAACACCAGCACAATTTTCTTGCCTGTTATATTTGCCAAAATCTGCATCCATATTTTTGAGTGAACAAAACCACCGCTAACATTAATTTGTGTTATTGGTTCTGCATTTTCTTCAACAGCTTTTAATACATCATTAAGTGCATAACAAATGCCTTCAATAACTGCTCTTGCCATATGCTTCTGGTTATGCTGCAAGTTTAACCCGAAGAAATTTCCGCAGGTTTCGCTGTCCCATATCGGTGCCCGTTCTCCAGTTAAATAGGGTAGAAAAATTAAGCCTTTACTTCCAGCCGGGGTATCTGCTACATCCTTAAACAATTGCTTGTAATCCTCAGTTTTTAGTTCAGTCTTGTTAAAAATGTTTTTTAACAACCATTGTAAAGCAAGTCCGCCGTTATTAACAGGTCCACCGCATATAAAAGTCTCCGCATCAAGAATGTAGTTAAAGGTCATTCCCACCGCATTAATCAATGGTTTTGAACTTGCCAATCTTAAAGCCCCACTGGTGCCAATAGTAATTGCTGCTATGCCTCTAGCTGTTGCATCACTGCCTAAATTTGCCAAACAACCATCACTCGCTCCTATAACAAAAGTGGTGTTCAAATATGGAAGCGATTTTTTTGAAGCATCAATTAATACAGAATCCTGATAATCTGTTTGAACAGGTGATGATAACTTTTCAGCTGAAATGCCAGCCAGATTTAATGATTCTGGATTCCATTTTAAATCATGAATGTTAAATAAACCAGTGGCGGATGCAAGAGAATAATCTATTTTAAATTTGCCAAATAACCTGAACCATATATATTCTTTTATAGAAATAAATTTTGATGCGCTTTGAAATAGTTCTGTTTCATGTTTTTTTAACCAGATGAGTTTGGTTAAGGGCGACATAGAATGTATCGGTGTCCCACTTGCTTGGTAAATAAGTCTACCTGCTTCTGATGCAAGTAAATCCTTCGCCTCATTTGAACTTCTATTATCTGCCCAGGTCATCATAGGTGCTAAAGCGTTTCCTTCTTCATCACTTAAGATTAAACTATGCATAGCCGAGCTTAAACCAACGCTAATCGGGTCGTCACCTAATTTGCCTTTTAGCTCATTAATACTTTTGCTGAAAGCATCCCATATTAACTCCGGGTTTTGCTCGCTGTAACCTGGTTTTGTAGTCTCGGTTGGATAAAAAAACTGACTCGTCGCTATTGGTTGATATTCTAAATTTAATGCAACGGCTTTAGTGCTGCCAGTACCAATATCAACTCCGATTAAATATTTCATGCAATATATTTAAATTGCAATTTAGGCTTTTGAGTAGAAAAATGAAATATTATTTACCTAGCATGCTATCTGTTAACAAGCGGGTCAAGGCGATAGGTATCTCGGCCAAGTTTTCTCAGCATTCGATAATGGGAACCTAATGCGTCGCCAAAAGTTTTATTTTCGATATACGGTAAATTATATCTTAATGCAGTTTCTTTTACAATTTTACCAATAGCAGGATAATGAATGTGGCAAACTTTTGGGAAAAGGTGATGTTCAATTTGTTGGTTTAGGCCTCCGCAAAAGAATGCAGCCAGTTTGCTTCTACCTGCGAAATTTGCAGTAGTTCTCAATTGATGTTCTGCCCAGGCTTCTTCAATATTTCCATGTTCATTGGGCTGGGGAAAATCAGTGCCTTCCACTACATGTGCAAGCTGGAATACCAATCCAAGTATAAGCCCCTGAGAAAGTTGCATCACTAGGAAACCCAATAAAAATTGCCACCAGGGAATATCAATTACAAAAACTGGAAGGACTAGAAACAAAAAATAGTAAATAGCCTTATTGAAGAACAGATTGAAGTATGCAGATTTTGAATGATTATTCTTATGCTCACCAATCTTTTTCTGGAAAAATTTTTTATAATCCTTACGGAAAACCCATGAAAGCATAGCAAAACTATAGAGTACAAAAGCATAAAAATGCTGGTAACGCTGAACTTTATTAACAGGTTCTAAAGGCGAAAACCGAATTAAGCCAGGTGCAACATCAATATCCTCATCATGACCTGCAATATTGGTGTACGTGTGGTGAACGATGTTGTGGCAAATGTTCCATACATATGGGCTCGCCCCCAGAAGGTTAAAAACGTAGCTAAATCCGCTATTTATAGTATTATTTGTCGATAAAGATTTATGTATGGCATCGTGGCAGATATTAAAGCCAACAAATGCACCAAATGCACCAAGTAAAGAAGCCAAAGCCAATAAAGTTGGCCAGCTAAATCCTGATAATAGAATTAGAAAATATAAAGCAACATAGATAGATAAGAAAAAGACTGTTTTGAACCACATGGCAGAATTTGCATGGGTAGAAATTTTTTCTGTTCTGAAATAATTATCGACCTCACAGCGTACTGCAGCGTAGAATCCGGATTGATCTGCATTGCAGAATTTTAGCTTTTTGCTCATACTTATTTTAAACTGGTAGAGTTATACTGTTAATTTACAGATACTCTAGCGCAGATGCATTTAAGTATAGATACGGTAAAAGTCAAATATAAGATTTTAGATCTGACTTTTAAATGATATTTCTGTTAAGCAATGTTAAAATTAGGCCCCGGTGTTTTTTCGCTTTGCTTTTTTTGCTTCCAGATTCTCGTTTGATAATAATGTAGCGATTAACTCAAATTTCTCTGGTTGAATGGCGTATTCTTCGAGCATAGTCTCCCATTTCTTTAATTCTGCCTGCGCATTTTCCACTTCCGATTTCAACGCTTCAATCTTGTTTTGCAATAACTTGCTGATATTTTGATTTGCCATAATTGCAAAATTAAAGTCTTTTCGTTCGCCTTTTAAACGGTTTTTGTTATAAAATTGTAACTGCTTCGTTAACAGAAGGAAAAAATAAATTTGTGCTTTATAACGGGGATCATTTTTTGTTTATTTTAATTAAAGTTGTTCAGTCTAGATATTAAGAATTGAACCTATCGCACGCCCTTAAAATTTAATTTTGACTCCTCTCCATTTTCCTTAATCTTGGTATGCAATTCAGTATCCCCATTTGCACCAGCCGAGCTCCTTGCCCGATTATAAAAAGGAGCAGAAGAAAATACTACGCCAATAGGGTGCATTAGGTATGAAGTGCCCGATTGATAAATGTTAGAATAGGAATGCATATAACCGAATGAGGTCATTGATCAAACCAATTCATAGTTTGGACTTTTTGAGTATTGTTCTTGATTGTAACATATCTGTTTGCTACTTGTCTTAGAAACACAGAGAGAGTACAAGAGGCGGACTTTATTTTAAAATAAAAAAGTTACTATTTTTATTTTAATAATAAAATTTCTATATTCGTGTACGTTAACGCTAGTGTGTTTTACATTAGCTAACCAGACCAAATATTAACTGTCAGTATAGTACAAATTTTTTTACCATAGTTACGTGTACGTACACTATTTGTTTTGTTTGTTTTAGATTATTTTTTTTAAGCATAAATAGGGTAATGAAAATAGAAGAAAATAGGAATGTTATTGAAGTAGGAAATTTAACTAAGAAACAAACGCTTATCTCTACATTAATTTTAGGGGGACTGTTTTTTATTTTTGGATTTGTGACTTGGGTCAATGCCATTTTGATCCCTTATTTTAAAATCGCTTGTGAGCTTTCTCATTTTGAGTCCTATCTGGTAGCTTTCGCATTCTATATTTCGTATTTCGTGATGTCTATACCTGCCTCGTACCTGCTAAAGTCAGTCGGTTTTAAAAAGGGTATTATGTTTGGGTTATGGATAATGGCTGCCGGTGTTTTTATTTTCATTCCTGCAGCATTAAGTCGAACCTATGGTGTTTTTTTAATGGGTTTATTTACAATTGGTTGTGGACTGGCAATATTGCAAACGGCGGCGAATCCATACATAACCATACTTGGGCCAATAAATAAGGCAGCAAAACGCATTAGCGTAATGGGGATATGCAATAAAGCGGCCGGATTAATTGCTCCTCTAATATTTGCATCGGTCATATTTAAGGTAACAGATAGTGAGGTCTTAAATCGGATTCACTTAATGGGAGAATTAGAACGTAGCGCTTTTCTGAATGAGTTGGTTCGAAGAGTTATTTTTCCTTATACAATCTTAGGGATTGTTTTAACAATATTAGGTGCATTTATACGCTTCTCGCCGCTACCCGAAATAGATACTGAAGAGGAAAATTCTGAACTCTCCGCTATAAATGCGGATAAAAAACATTTGTTTCATTTTCCATACCTCATTTTGGGTGTTTTAGCGATATTCCTACATGTCGGAACGCAGGTGATTGCCATCGATACAGTTATCGGTTATGCAAATTCAATGGGCATCCAGATCCTAGAAGCTAAAGTTTTTCCGTCTTACACCCTATTTACCACAATTATTGGCTATTTATCTGGTATCATCCTTATTCCTAAATACGTTTCACAAGTCAATGTATTGCGTGCCTGTACTTTACTTGGAGCGTTTCTAACGCTTCTGATTATTTACAGCCATGGCAGCCATGCATTTTTAGGGCATAAAGTAGATATTTCTATTTGGTTCATCGTTTCGCTTGGTTTAGCCAACTCCCTAGTTTGGGCTGGTATATGGCCACTTGCACTAAACAATTTGGGACGGTTTACAAAAGTTGGCTCTTCAGTCTTAATTATGGCCCTATGTGGGAGCGCTATTTTTCCTCTTTTATATGGGTATGTCGCTGATCTCTATAATGAGAGAGCAGCCTATTGGATACTTTTTCCTTGTTACCTGTATTTGATGTTTTACGCTTTCTATGGACATAAGATTACATCGTGGCAACCGAAAAAAAAATATAAATAAATGCTGGAGCTGGGCTTTTTGGCCTTGTACTCTTTAGAAATACTTTTTAGACTAACCTACTAATAAATATAAACCAATTACTAAATCCAGAATCATGAAATGCAGCTAACATACACCTAAAACATTGGTCAGGCGAGTAATGCATAACTAGCATTAAGAAATAAACCTGTTACCACAAAATCGGGACTATAACCTGAATAAATACTAACTAAACATTCAATTCTTAAACGAAAAAAAATGAAAAAACAAATAATGCCAGGGGCATCCTATTTTTTCGACTTTTACAAGGTACTGAAGATTAAAAATTATTTTTTCCTTGCACTTCTTCTATTAGTTTGTGCAAATGCAATAGCAAATAATTTAACAATTGTAAAAAATACTGACTTAACTAGATCTAAATGGTCAACTTTTGAACCATCAACAAAATTAACCCTCGATGAAATTCAGATAAAAGGAACAGTAAAGGACGAAGGTGGACCGATTCAGGGAGTAGTTGTTACCGTACTTGGCACTAAAATTAGCACCTATACAGACGCTAAAGGTTATTATCAATTAATGGTACCTAAGGGCGCCTTACTAAAGTTTTCTTACGTAGGTTTTACCGACCAGACTATAACGGTTTCGAACCAGACTGTCATAGATGTGTTAATGAAAACAGACAATGAAAAATACAACCTAAATGATGTGGTAGTGGTCGGTTACGGAACACAGAAACGCTCCGATATTACGGGTTCTGTTAGCTCTGTACCTAAAGAGCGATTATCACAACTGCCTGTAACTAATGTGCTTCACGCTATGGAGGGGGCTACAGCAGGTTTAAAAATTACCCAAACCTCTTCAGTTCCCGGGAGCTCTGCAGGTGTGCTAATTAGAGGTGTCAACTCTATCAATGCGAATACTGCTCCTTTAACTGTAATTGATGGAGTACCTTTTAGTAATCTTGGAGGCTCGATGAATGATATCAATCCAAATGATATTGAATCAATAGAAATATTGAAGGATGCTTCTGCTGTTGCAGTTTACGGAACAAGAGGTTCCAGCGGTGTAATTTTAATCACCACTAAAAGAGGTAAAACAGGTGAGCCAACAATTCGTTATAGCGCTTACGCAGGGCCTGAATTCCAGAATAAAACGCTAACACCTTTAAATGCTGAGCAGTATGTTCAGAAATATCTTGATTTTCTGAAACAGAGAAATCAAACGCCTACTGCAACACCTGTGCCGAATCAATACGAGATTGAGAATTACACCATGGGTAAAACAACCGATTGGATGAAGGAAATTTCTCAGGATGGCTTTATTCAGGATCACAACCTAAGTATTTCTGGAGGGAGCGAGCGTATCAAGTATTTTGTCTCTGGTGCTTATCAAAAGCAAAAAGGTGTTTTGAAAGGTTACCAATACAACCGTGCGTCTTTCAGATCAAATTTAGATGCGAAAGTGACAGACTGGTTGACAGCAGGGACGTCAATATTTTTTGCAAATAATAATACAGATGGAGGAACCGTAAGGTATTCTGCAGCGATGCAAATGAGTCCTTACGGACGTGAATATGAGGCGAATGGAGACTATACAATTTTTCCAATGTTCTCTGAAACCAATTTTAGGAATCCTTTACTTGGTTTAAATTCTGATGTTATCAACAGAGATAAAAACCTAAATGGAATATTTTATGCAGAAGTTAAACCGACGTTTTTAAAAGGATTAAAGTATAGATTAAATGCAAACTATGCGTTTTTACCTTCGAGAACTAATACCTACAGTGGTATTGATGCAGGAGATACATTTGGCGGAACCGCAGGGCTTACAAATACAGAAACAAACAGCTGGATTGTAGAAAATATTCTTACTTATGACAAAAACTGGGGAGATCATCATTTAGATGTAACTGCGTTGTATAGCGCTCAGGAAAAACAATATACAACAAACGGTACTACTGGTAGAACATTTATAAATGATGATTTATCATTTAATAATATCGGTGGAGCGAGCGTTGTTACAGCAACTTCTTTCTATAGCCGTGAAGCATTGGTATCTCAAATGGGACGAATAAATTACTCTTACAAGAGTAAATATTTGTTTACCGCAACAGCAAGAAGAGATGGTTATTCTGCATTTGGATCTGGAACGAGTAAGTACGGTTTATTTCCATCTGTTGCAGTTGGATGGAATATCTCCAATGAAAATTTCTTGAAAAATGTTAAGCAAATTGACAACATTAAATTTAGAGCCTCTTATGGTACCTCGGGTAATCAGGCCGTTGGAGTTTATCAAACCATCACCACACAAGGTATCACCAAATACGTTTACAATGGTGTAACTGCAATCGGCTTAGTTTCGAGTTCTTTACTTGCAAACGGAATTTTAGGTAATGTTAATTTAAACTGGGAGAGTACAAGAGGAACCAACTTGGCGGTCGATTTCTCCCTTTTCAAAAATAGAATAAGCGGTAGTATTGAAGCTTACCAAACCCGCACTAAAGATGTATTGTTAAGCCGTAGGCTTCCAAATATATCTGGTTACTCTAGTATTTTCGACAATTTAGGGAGTGTAAAAAACAAAGGGATTGAAGTTACTTTAAGTACCATTAATATTAAAAAGGATGATTTTACATGGTCTAGTAATTTTAATTTCTCTGCTAACAGAAACAAAATTGTTTCTCTTTACGGAGACGATAAAGACGATATAGGAAACAAATGGTTTATCGGAAAACCATTAAATGCGATTTATGATTATCAATTGGCTGGTGTATGGCAGGTTGGTGAAGACGCATCAAAAGTAGATCCAGGAGCGGTGCCGGGTAGTTTGAAATTCGTTGATATAAACGGCGATAATAAAATTACAGAGGCAGATAAGGTTTATCAGGGAACAAGTTTACCGAAATGGACTGGTGGTATGAACAATACCTTTAGGTACAAAGCGCTTAGTTTGAGCGTGTTTATTCAAACCTCACAGGGGGCAAAAGTTAATAATCCATTATTAAATTTACAAACTTACGGCGGACGTGTAAATATCCCTCAGGAAGTTTCTTACTGGACTCCAGAGAATGGAAATAATACACAGCCTTCCTTAGTTTTTACCAATCCAAGACTCTATGCTTATCCAGTTAAGCAAAATTATACCCGTATAAAAGATATAACTGTAAGCTACACTTTCAACGAAAAAACCCTGAATAGACTTAAACTAGGGAGTTTGACTGCATTTGCAAGTGGCCGAAATCTACACACCTTTACCGATTGGGTTGGTCTTGACCCCGAGTTAAGTGTGAATGGAAACCAGGCTGGTGCAGCTAATGCACCACTTAGCTATGGCATATATCCATTGGTGTCAAGTTTTGTTTTCGGTTTAAATGTTACGCTACGTTAAAAAAATTAAAAGAAATAATCATGAGAAAATTAACTTTTTTACTACTTATTTTTCCAGTTTTAGCCAGCTTTATTTCCTGTAAAAAAAGCTTTCTGGATGAAAAATCTGATTCCGCTTACTCTCCCCTAAATACCTTTAAGAATGTTGCAGGTTTGGAGTCGGGTATTGCTGGTTTGCAAGCATCTGTTCGCGAGCAATACACCATGCAGGTAACCCAGTCTTTGCTAGCTATTTTCCAAGTTGGAACGGACGTTGCCTTAAATGGTTTAGATGCTGGAGAGGCAGAACCTTTTCAAAATTATGCACTTCTAAATTCTGAAAGTCCTGCTGCACTAAATTATTGGAGCTGGTCATATAAAGTGATAAACAATGCCAATCAAATTATAAAAGGCGCATCTGATAATACGAGTGTTTTAACTACGGCACAAAGAAACCTGTATTTAGCAGAGGCTAAATTTTATAGAGCTTATGCTTATAATTTTTTAGTAACCCTATGGGGAACAGTTCCCTTAATTGATCAACCTTTAGACGTGCCAAAAACTGATTTTGTAAGAGCAAGTTTGGAGAATTTAAACAGCTTAATTAATGATGATTTGATCTTTGCTAGTGCTAATTTGCCAGCAATTGACGGAGTATCGAAGCCAGGAAGAATAAGCAAAGAGGCTGCGCAACAGTTACTTGCCGAAGCCTATTTGAGACAAGGTAAAAATGACCTTGCTGAAGTTCAATGCTTAAATGTTATTAATAGTAAAAAGTTTTCAATTATTAATGCAAGATATGGTGTCAAAAAGGCACTTGCAGGAGATCCGTTTTCGGATATGTTTACCGACGGTAACTTGCGTCGTAGACAGGGAAATACCGAAGCCATTTGGGTTCAGGAAATGGAATATAACCTTCCAGGAGGTTCTTCAAGTTTAGATCAACACAGAAGGGTTTGGGTTCCTTATTATTCAAACGTTGCAGGTTTATTAGTATGCGATTCACTTGGTGGTCGTGGTATTGGCCGTATCCGTTTAAGTCCATGGGTTATAAATGGCCTATATAAAGGCAATGACATGCGTAACTCTAAATATAATATTCATCGCGATTACTACTATAATGATCCGAAGAATGCAAAGTTTGGTCAGAAAGTGGTTCCATTGGCTGCCGATACGCTTTACAAAATTGTTCCTTCCACAACCAAATGGAACCATTATCTGGATGCAGACCCAACGGGAAATGGTTCTTATAAGGATTTAGTTATGATGCGTTTAGGCGAAACCTACCTTTTGCTTGCAGAGGCACAGTTTAAACAATCAAAATTAGGAGAGGCAGCTACCAGTATTAATGTGCTTAGAACCCGTGCAAATGCCGCTCAGGTAACGGCTTCGGATATTACGCTCGATTTTATTTTAGATGAAAGGGTTAGAGAGTTAATTGGTGAAGAAAATCGAAGAATGACTTTGGCTCGTACTGGCACATTGGTCGACCGATTGAAAAAACTGAATTTCAAAGACAATTCGACCGTTCAATCATACAATCAGTTATTACCTATTCCGCAAAGTGAAATTGACTTGAATAAAGATGCCAAATTGGCTCAAAATCCAGGATATATAAGATAACAAATAAGTACAGGCAGAAAACACTGTTTACAGATCATTGCTTTTTTGCCTGCTCTCTAAAATTAACGTTTCTCAACTTTTAGAGGTCAGCTTACAATGAATTTGAAGAAAATAATTTTGATGAAAAATGCGAATACCGTTAATAGCCTCTATTAGCCAAAGTTCTGATATCCAAGAAGTATCAGAGTTATTAGAAACAATGCCCCAGCACCATATTATTCATCAACCTTGGATTGAGTTTAAAAGTAATTGCCAAACCAGTTTTGTTATTGCTCATTCTGGAGATGCAATTTTTTTAAAATTTTATGTAAAAGAAGATATTATAAGAGTGGCTACCCATCAGAGCAATGGACGGGTTCATAAAGATAATTGCGTAGAATTTTTTGTCGCTTTCGAGTCGCAGAAAAAATATTATAATATCGAAATCAACTGTATGGGGGTTGTTTTAATAGGGTATGGCGAGGGAAGATTGAATCGAAAACTACTTGACGAAAAGTTAATAGACAAGGTCAGTACCCATATCAATATTCAAACAGCTCCTTTAAATAGTCGTAATAAATATAGCTGGCAAGTTACGGTAATGCTACCAATTGAAGTATTTGAAGACAGTAATTTAGGTAGTTTAAATCAAAAAAGTGGTTTAGGGAATTTTTTTAAATGCGGTGATGATTTACCGAACAAACATTTTTATTCCTGGTGTAATATTGAAGCTAAAAAACCTGACTTCCATTTGCCACAATTCTTTGGGAAGCTTGAGTTTAGTTAAGTAGCATAACTTACGCAGCTTATTGAAGAAAAAATGAATAATTCATGATAATGAATATCTACATATGAAACCATCATGATTTTGCCAACCACAAACACCAATGAATAAAATCATGATAGCTTCATAACCATTGAAAATAATTTTATACATATGAAAAAGATTAAAATAATTAATGGTCATATTATAACACCATACCGCATTATAAACAATGGTACGCTGTTAATAAAGGATCAAAAAATAGAGGTGGTAAGCGAGGTTGATATTGAAACTTATGATTACGAGATTATTGATGCCAAAGGAAACTACATTGCTCCTGGTTTTATTGATATTCACATACATGGGGGTGGTGGTTACGATTTTATGGATGGGACTGAAGAGGCTTATCTTAAAATTGCTCAAACTCATGCAAAGTATGGAACAACGGCCATGGCGCCTACAACTTTAACCTGTTCTAAAGAAGACCTATTAAAAGCAATCGATTTGTACAAAAGTGCAACCCTCAAAAATACACAAGGTGCACAATTTATTGGTTTGCACCTGGAGGGGCCATATTTCGCCCTTAATCAAAGCGGCGCACAAGATCCAAGATACATCCGAAATCCCGATGTAGAAGAGTATAAAGAAATAATTGATTACGGGGATGTAATTAAACGCTGGAGCGTTGCACCAGAGTTGCCAGGTGCAGTTGAAATGGGTAAATACCTAAAGTCAAAAGGAATTATAGCTGCAATTGCACACACAGATGCGATTTACGAAGAAGTTGTAGAAGCAGTTGAAAACGGCTACAGCTTAGCAACGCATCTTTATTCCGCTATGTCTGGGGTAACCCGAAGAAATACTTATCGTTATGCCGGGGTAATTGAAAGCGCTTTTTTAATCGATACTATGGATGTAGAGATTATTGCCGATGGAATACACCTTCCTCCGCCATTATTAAAGTTAGTTTATAAAATTAAAGGACCAGACCGAATAGCGCTTATTACAGATGCAATGCGAGCTGCTGGAATGCCTGAAGGCGAGAGTGTTCTTGGAAACAAAGATACGGGCTTAAAAGTAATTGTAGAAAATGGTGTGGCTATAATGGCAGATAGATCTTCTTTCGCTGGAAGCGTTGCGACCACAGATAGACTTGTTCGTACAATGGTAGAACAGGCGGATGTCTCTCTACTAGAAGCTGTAAGGATGATTTCGAATGTGCCAGCAACCATAATGGGCATCTCAGATATTAAAGGAAGCTTAAGTGTGGGTAAGGATGCTGATGTATTAATTTTTGATGAAAAAATCAATATAAAAAAGACAATCATCAAAGGAGAAATAATTTATACAGCAACCGATTTTTAAGAAATAAGAAAATTTCAATGATAGAATTTATAAAAAACCGCCTGAGCGTGAAGATTTTTGAAAACAGAAATTTGATGGGAGAAGCTGTTGCAACGGCAGTAAGTGAACGAATAAATGAGCTTTTAAGCAAACAGCCATTTGTAAATATCATTTTTGGAGCAGCACCCTCTCAAAACGAATTTTTTCAGGCCCTTGTCAAAAAAGATGTGGAATGGTCCAGATTAAATGCCTTTCATATGGATGAGTACATCGGCTTGGATGCAGATGCTCCCCAAGGTTTTGGTAACTTTTTAAAGGAGCGTTTATTTGACAAAGTATCATTCAATACGGTAAACTATATAGATGGTAATGCTGGTGATTACAAAAAAGAGTGTTTACGGTACACAGCGCTACTGAATAAATTTGAAACAGATATCGTTTGTCTTGGTATCGGTGAAAATACCCATCTCGCATTCAACGACCCTCATGTAGCTAATGTAGATGATCCTTACTTTGTCAAAAGAGTAGATCTGGATTTACAATGCCGAACCCAGCAAGTAAACGACGGTTGTTTTAAAGAATTAAATGAAGTGCCTACGCATGCACTAACCTTAACATTGCCCGCATTGTTGAAAGCACCATATGCATTTTGTACCGTACCGGGAGAGAAAAAGGCAAATGCTGTTTTGCTAACCTTAAGTGAACATATAACCGATAATCTTCCTTCTACTTTATTAAGAATTCATGAAAATGCGATTCTGTATTTAGATGATCAAAGCAGCGCATTACTCGATAATAAATTTCTATAGCCTTGACGAGCATTAGAGGTGTAATGTTTTCTAACCAAAATAAACTCAAAAAAAATGAATTGCGAATTAACAACTGAGCAAATTAAGTTTTACCAAACTAATGGATTTATCGTTATTGAAGATTTTCTTTCTCCTCAAGAATTGACCGAGTGGAGGGAAGCGGTTACAGAAGCGGTAAAAGAAAGAAATGGGCTTAAGATGCCTGGGAAGGAAGCTAAGATGGGGATGGATGATGGCATCAATAAAGATTCAGAATATTTTTCTAAAGTTTTTGACCAGTTACTTAACCTTTGGCAAACCAACGATAAAGTGAAGAATATTATGTTGGACGAGCGAATTGGAAAAATGGCAGCTCAGCTCTCAGGTGCCAGCGGCATTAGGATTTGGCATGATCAGGCTTTATTCAAACGTCCCTGGGCAAACCCAACTTCCTGGCATCTTGATACTCCATTCTGGTCTTTTTCTGATAGAAAAGCCTTATCGATTTGGGTTGCTTTAGATGATGCAACTCTCGAAAACGGCTGTTTGTACTTTATTCCTGCATCTTTTAAAGAAACGACATTCGAAAACAAAGGCATAGGGAAAAATATGGATGGTATTTTTGAGGCTTATCCGCAGTTTGCTCAAGTCGTATCCGTGTCCGCAAGTATGAAGGCTGGAAGCTGTTCTTTTCACAACGGCCTCACCATACATGGTGCTGGGGCAAATATGACTAGTGGTTACAGAAGAGCGATGACCTGTGCATATATGCCCGATGGAAATACTTTTAACGGAGAGCCTAATATTCTGCCAGAAAGCTATTTAAAGACGCTTACGGTTGGAGATATGCTTGATAGCGAAGAACAAAATCCACTGATTTACAAGGACTAGCCCATGGATACTGATTTGAAATTTTTAGCTCCAAGATGGGGCTTTGAAAATGTTCCTTGGACCAGCTTTTTAAAACAGGTAAAAGAAGCTTCCTATTCGGGGATAGAATGGTTTCCATTTGCAGAATCGGGAGATTATAAGCAAGTTCTCGCTCTGCTCAATCATTATGAATTGGATTATGCCATTGTAATGGCTGTAGTTAGGCCTTATGAAAACTTCGAGCTCTATTTAACCCATTTAAAGGAGGATTTAAATAAATTAATAGATATCGGTAGAGGTATTAAAACCCCATTGTTTATCAGTGCACAAACTGGTCGAGAGTTTTTTAACGATGATCAGGTGCAGCATTGTCTGGAAGCATGCCAGCAGATTCAGGATGAATTTCACATCCCTATCTACCAGGAAACACATCGAAATAAATGGTCTTATGCAGCACATCGGGTAGGAGAGATATTAATGAAAAATAAAACTGTGCGCTTAACGCTTGATGTTTCTCATTGGTTTTGTGTTTCTGAAAGTTATTTGGAAGATCAGCAGTCTGCGGTAAGTGAGGCAATTAAACACGCCTGTCATATTCATGCAAGAGTAGGGCATACCCAAGGACCGCAGGTTTGGGAACCCGCCGCAGAAGAGTACAAAGAGGCTTTGAATGCCCATTTACAGATTTGGGATAAATGGGTGGCTTATAGAAGGGAAAGAAATGAGCCCATCTCAATTACTACAGAGTTTGGGCCAGCTCCATATTTGATAAAGGGAGATAGAACAATCTCTTTAGCTCATGAGCAGTGGAGACTGAATATCTGGATGAAAGATTTTCTGAAAAATAGATACAGTTAAAAGGGAAAATATGAAGAGAAAATCTTTTTTACAGCAGAGTGCTATTTTTTCTGCTGCAAGTTTTTTAATGTTCAATGGTAATGCTTTTTCCAGATCAATTGTTAGTGGTTTAGCCAGTTATGGTGGAAATGATTTATATCAACTGTTTAAAAACCCATCAAATATTTATCGGCCATTTGTTCGTTGGTGGTGGAATGGGAATAAAATCGAAAAAACAGAACTGCTTAGAGAGCTTAAACTCTTAAAAGAAGCAGGAATTGGTGGAGTTGAAATATGCCCGATTTCATTTCCGTCCAATACCGATAATATGGGTATTCCATCAGTGGAGTGGCTAAGTGATGAATGGATAGATCTTTTAAAATTTACCTTAGAAGAAGCAAAAAAACTGGATATGACCTGCGATCTTTTAGCTGGAACTGGATTTCCATTCGGTGCAGAATTTTTAGAAGGCGAAGAACGTGCTCAGGTAGTCGTGGTTGCTGTTAAAAAAATACAAGGACCTTTAAAAACCGAAATATCTCTTTTTGATCTCTTTAAAGAGGCAGATCCAGCGACTTTAAGCCCTTATAGTGGTCGAAAGCCAGAAATTTTGGAGGTGAATATTGTTCCTGATCCATTGATTAGCATAGACCAGGTTAAAAATGTTACTTCGGAAATAGCCAACAATGCAATAAAGGTTGATTTACCCGAAGGTAAATTCGCTGTTCATGCACTAGTAAAGATTAATGGCTTTATGAAAGTAATACAAGGCACTCCAGGCGGTAGCGGGCCAGTATTAAATCATTATAATCAAAAAGCCGTTCAAAAATATTTAAACAAAATCACCGATTCTATTCAACATAGAATTGGCCCTCTTGCAGGCTCTATCCGTTCTTTTTTTGTAGATAGTTTAGAAATGGAAGGCGCAAACTGGACTGGTGATATGCGCCTGGAATTTCAAAAACGAAGAGGATATGATTTTTATCCTTATCTGCCATTTCTACTTTTTAAAACGGGTAGAATGGGAAATACAAGCGACCTAAACTATAATGTGAAGACTGGCCCAGAAATGGAACGTATGTTAAACAGGATGAGGTATGATTTTGAATATACCAAAGCCGAACTCTTCCGAGAAAGATTTTCAAATAATTATAGCAAATGGTGTGCTGAAAATAAAATAAAATCAAGAGCACAGGCTTATGGTAGAGGCCACTTTCCTTTAGAAGGTAGCTTTGGAATGGACATACCTGAAGGCGAAACCTGGATGAAATATGGCATTGGTGAAGAAATATCAGAAAAGGACTTTGCCAAATATCCTTGGCATCTGGGGCGAGGAAACACCATGATTAATAAATATGTTTCATCGGCAGCCCATTTAAAAGGGAAAAAATTGGTCAGTTCAGAAGAGCTAACGAATACCGATATGGTATTTAATGAGTCTTTAGAACTTTTTAAAATTGCGGGTGATCAAAGTACCATTTCAGGAATTACGCATCCCATTTTTCATGGATTTAATTATTCTCCAAAAAATGCAGCCTTTCCTGGTTGGATAACCTACGGCGGTTATTTTAACGAACAAAATACAATGTGGCCATACTTTAAGCACTATACCGATTATAGAGCAAGGCAATCTGCATTATTACAACAATGTACCTTTTTTGCAGATATAGCAATAATGGCACCTACTGGCGATATGTGGAGCGGATTTGGAGCACAAATGGAACCTTTCCCGTATAAGGTAACCCCGCCTTATCAAATGTTGATCTGGGAATCTATACACCAGAATGGAAATGCTTGCGATTATGTTTCTGAACAGGTAATTGCAGATGCTGACTTTAAGAGTGGCTGGCTGAAGTATGGTTCGAGAAAGTACCATACACTTTTCTTAATAGAAGTTAAGGGTATGTCGCCGCAAACAGCTAAAAAAATATACGATTTTGTTAAATCAGGAGGTCGAGTTTTTTGTATTGAAGCTTATCCTGAGCAATCTTTAGGCTGGTTTAATCATGAGCAAAATGATTTGGAGGTACAGAAATGGATAGGTGAATTAAAAAAATATCCTAAGCAATTTATACACTTAGCTAAACCCTCATCTAATTTTAAGGATTGGTACAAAACTGTACAGAACGATTATAATATTAAACCCTACTTAAAAATCGCAGCTCCGAATACTTTTATAACACAGGTAAGATACCAGGCTGATAATGCTGAAGTTTTCGTCATTAACAATTCCAGTAGTCACCTCAGTATCGATCTCGATGCTACATTTTTAACCGAAATTACAGAAAAAAGGCAAGCCTGGATTTGGGATGCAGCAAGTGGTGATAGATATAAACTGAATTTGAAGGATAGAAATTTTAAAGTAAAACTCTGTCCTGCAGAATCCAAAATCATTGTTTTTAACCAGGATAAAGATGGTGAAAACTGGCAACCTATCCCCGAAATATCAAACCATGCAACCAGCTTAAAATCTCCTTGGCAAATAGAGCTCAAAGCTATGCATGGAACATCTAAAAGCCAGGAAATGCTAAAGCTTACTGATTTAAAAGATGTACCTCAACTCATGCATTTTGCAGGTACGGTTTCTTACAAGTATACACTGGAGGTCTCGAATCCTACAGATTTCTCTTATCTGGATTTAGGAAAGGTAAGTGGGATTTCAACACTCATCGTAAACGGACAAACTTTAGGTGTAAGCTGGTACGGGCGCAGGGCTTATCTCGTTAAAAACCTACTGAAAGCAGGCCCAAATCATATCGAAGTTAAAGTTACCACTGTTATGGTGAATTATATGAAGTCTCTAACTGAAAACACTACAGCACAGTATTGGACAAATAATAAAGGAAAAGAACAACCACTTCAATCAATGGGGCTAATTGGTCCGGTAAATTTATTTTAAATAAAAACATAAAAATTATGAGGCATCAAAAAACAATAATTTTAATTCTGTTTATTTTTATACAGTCGCTGGCGGTATCAGCAAAAGATTATAAAGCATCTTTTTTTAATATCAAATCAGATGGCCTGACCATGAATACCAGATCTATTCAATTTGCTATAGATTATATTAATAAAAAAGGTGGCGGTCGATTGATATTTTATGTAGGTCGTTACCTAACAGGCTCTATTCATCTCAAATCGAATGTAACCTTGCAACTCGAAGAAGGCGCAGTATTACTGGGTTCAACCAATCCATTCGATTACGATAGAATCGGAAATACGGCCCTTATTCACGCCAGGGATTTAGAAAATGTAGGAATTACTGGCAAAGGTATGATTGATGGTCAGGGTAGAGCCTTGGCTAATAACTCCATACAATATGCAAACGCAGGTTTAATAGAAGATATATTAAAGTATGATCGTACTCGCGAATCAATCAGACCAATGGTGATTTATTTCTATGGCTGTAAAAATGTGAACATTAAAGAGATCATATTGCAAAATTCGGCCTGCTGGCTGCAGACTTACGAACGCTGTAAAGAATTAGTTATAGATAGTATAACGGTTAATAACGTGGCTTTCTGGAATAGTGATGGTATTGATGTGGTTGATTGTGATAATGTTATTATAACCAATAATAATATAAATGCGGCAGATGATGGGATTTGTCTAAAGTCACACAATGAAAAATTTTATTGCAACAATATACTTATCGAAAACAACATTGTCAGAACCAGCGCCAATGGTATTAAATTAGGCACGGCAGGTAAAGGCGGTTTTAAAAACATAAAAATCATTAATAATACAGTTTATAACACCTATCGCTCGGCAATTGCTTTACAAAGTGTAGATGGAGGTTTTCTAGAAGATATCGTTGTTGATGGTTTAAAAAGTACCAATACAGGTAATGTTATCTTTTTAAGATTGGGAGAAAGGCTTGCGGGTAAAAAATCTACTTTGAAGCGAATTTTAATTAAAAACGTTGTAGCAGATGTGCCACTCGGTAAAGCCGATACAGGTTATGATTACGAGGGACCTATAGAAGATATGCCAAGAAATATTTCCCCAATAATTATTGCTGGCCTGCCAGGTCAATATATTGAGGATGTTACCTTCAGCAATTTCGACATTTCTTATCCAGGTGGAGGAAGCAAGTTTATGGCCTTTGTAGCATTAGACAAATTAGATAACATACCAGAAGTTCCTGCTGGTTATCCCGAGTTTTCAATGTTTAAAGAAGTTCCAGCCTGGGGGATTTATGTCAGACATGCAAAGAACATTAACTTTTCAAACATTAATTTAAAGGCAGAGAAAAAAGATTACAGGTTACCTATCGTGATGGATGACGTGCACAATGCATTGCTTAAAAAGATGAAGTTTGAACAAATAGAACAGAAAAAACTATTGTATACTTACAAATCGACAAATGTAAGCGTTAACTAAATCTCCTTTAGCCAAAATGAGCTGCTTTTTACATAAGTTTTGCGTCCTCTTGCTTGTCCTAACCTTGGGCGCAAAGTTTTCATATAGTCAGGATGAATTTGCGCTTATTGAATCGAGAATAAATGATTACTTAAAAGCTGAGGTAGAGCCAGAGAAACTAAATCAAGATGTAAAAAAGTATATTTCAGATATTACCGGGGAAGGTTATTGGCCTGCCATTAATTATTCTTCGGTAGCCGAAACCAGTTGGGAACCACTTTTACATTTAAAAAGAGTGAAGCAATTTTCTTTAACCCTGGCTTTGAAAGGCCAGGGTATAGAGAAAAACTCCAAATTGGAATCGCTCACGGTTAAGGCACTGCGATATTGGTTAGCTAAAAATCCTAAAAGTAATAATTGGTTTCAGAATGATATTGCATCTCCTACCACAATTGGAGAAATTTTATTGCTCTTGAAAAATACCAGAATTTTACCTACCTCTCTACAAGATTCCTTGCTAAAAAGCATGGAGCAGGGGAATGTGGTTAAAGCGATTGGTGCCAATAAGCTTGATATAGCGACGCATATTATTTACAGGGCATCTTTAACAAAAGACAAAGCATTAATGGATTCGGCAGTTCATCAGGCATTTTTACCAATTACGCTCGATAATAGAGAAGGATTACAAAAGGATTATTCTTATCTGCAGCACGGCCCGCAATTACAAATCGCCAGCTACGGACAAGTTTTCCTAAACGGAGAATATAAGGTTGCTTCCTGGTTACTGGGTACCAGTTATGCATTGTCTTCTGAGAAAGTAAAAATTCTCGACCATTACTTAAATGAAACCTTTTTAAAAACCATAAGGGGTCGGTATATAGATTTCAACACAGAAGGTAGAGGGGTTTCCAGGAATGATGTTTTAGATAAAATAGATATTACTGCAAAGGGAGGACCTAATGCCTTGCTAGCTTTGGTAGAAAAAGTTAACCCCGAAAATGCACTTGCTTTAGGGGCTGCGCAGAAACGCATCATGCAGAAAGAAGCGCCGTCTTTTATGATTAAGCCTGCACACATCCATTTTTGGAAAGCAGATTATACGGTGCATAACCGCTCAGCTTATTCATTTAATCTTCGGTCTGTTTCCAAACGAACCGTCAGGGCGGAAGCTGGCAATAAAGAAAATTTGCTTGCTAAATTTTTACCAGATGGTTCTACCAATATCCAGAGAAGCGGGCAGGAATATTTTAACATCATGCCCGTTTGGGAATGGGATAAAATACCAGGCGTTACAGGGCGAGATTATCCCATTGATCAAAAGCTTACAATAGAATGGGGAGAAAGAGGTGTTGGTGTTTTTGTTGGTGGGGTGAGTGACGGCGTTTATGGCGCATCCGCATATCAGCTCAATTACAATGAAGTAACGGCGAAAAAAGCATGGTTCTTCTTCGATGGAGAAGTTGTTTGCCTTGGCGCAGCTATTAATAGCTTTGCTAAAGAAGCGATTACCACAACAGTTAATCAGGCCTGGCAAAAAGGTAGAGTTAAGGCATTGGCCAATAACAAATTCATTTCTGTTGATAATACACTTAGCTCAATGGATCTTAAATGGATATGGCATGATAGTGTCGGCTATTACTTTCCTAAAGGAGGTAAGCTAAAATTAAGCAACCAGGTTCAAAAAGGTAGTTGGTCGTTAATTAATCTAAACCGTTCAAAAGAGCAGGTTAAAGGGAAAGTGTTTAAGTTATGGTTTGAGCATGGCCTAGATCCTGCTGATGATTCCTACGCCTATATTGTCCGTCCCGGTGTAAGCGAAAAAGATATGCTGAAACCCTATGCGGATGTAGAAATACTATCAAACGATGGCGCCATTCAGGCGGTGAAAAATAATGCTCTAAATATGCTTCAGGCAGTTTTTCATGAGCCAGGAATTTTAAATGGACCTAATTTTTCGCTTAAAGTTGATAGGGCGTGTATCGTACTAATCAAAAATACCTCAACCACAACCCCAACTGTGTATGTGGCAGATCCTACGCAGACTTTAACGCAGGTTAAGCTCAGTTTTAATTCGCAATGGGTAAAGGAAAATGAAGAACGATCGATAAGCTTTCCAAATGGCAGTGATAAAGGAAAAAGCGTAAGCTTTCAATTCGAATAAATTAACAACAATCAACTAACCAAAATAATGAAAAAAATAACTTTACTCTTTATCCTAATTTTATTTAAAGTCACCAGTGGCAGGGCACAAAATAAACCTTTAATAGATGTAGAAAAACAATTTAGCATTGCGGCCAAGCAATATGAAGGAATGCTGGCAACCCACAAAGATTTAACGCAGTTTCCACAATCAACAAAAAAGAACGGTGAGGCTGATAATAGAACTTCAGATTGGTGGTGCAGTGGCTTTTTTGGTGGTTCTTTGTGGTATTTATATGAATACACTGGAGCAGAAAAATGGAAAACGGCTGCAGATCGATGGACTAGAGCCCTGGACAAGGAGAAATATAATACCAGAACCCACGACTTAGGATTCATGCTGTACTGCTCTTATGGTAATGGGTACAGGATAACACAAAATAATGAATATATAGAACCTATGGTTACTGGTGCAAATTCATTATCTACCAGATTTGATCCTGCTTACGGATTAATTAAGTCGTGGGATAAACATGCCGATTGCGAGTACCCAGTAATTATTGATAACATGATGAATCTTGAGTTTTTGTGTTGGGCTGCTAAACAGACAAAAGATAAAAAACTGCGAGATATTGCAATAAAACATGCTGATAATACACTTAAGCATCATTTTAGAAAAGATTATAGTAGTTTCCATGTGGTGTGTTATTTGCCAGGCACAAAAGTCTTCAGAAAGAAAACACATCAAGGGGCAGCTGATTCCTCGGCCTGGGCAAGGGGACAGGCTTGGGCGATGTACGGTTATGCTTTAATGTACAGGGAAACTAAGGATAAAAAATACCTCAAGCAAGCCGAAGGTATCGCCAGTTTTATTATTAATCACCCCAATATGCCTGAAGACAAAGTTCCATATTGGGATTTTAATGCCCCAAATATTCCAAATGAAGAAAGAGATGCATCGGCTGCTGCGGTATTTGCATCTGCGTTTTTAGAAATGAGTACCTTTTCTAAAAAGAATCAAAAGCTATATTTCAAAACTGCTGAGGATATGCTTGTTAGCTTATCATCGCCAGTATACACGGCGAAAATTGGGGAGAATAATAATTTTATTTTAAAACATTCGGTAGGACATAAGCCAGGGAATTCTGAAATCGATACGCCGCTAGTATATGCGGATTATTATTATTTAGAAGCACTGTTGAGATATAAGAAGCTAACAGTTCAATAACCTGTCTCAATTACAGAATAAGGTGTAGGAATCTTGATTTCTAGACTTATCTGTTTTAATTACGGTATGATTTATAGTTTTCTTTGGTTATAATATCAATAGGCATATAATAGGTAGCCTCAATTTCGGTATTTAAAACCAAATTCTGATACAGTGTCATTATACCTTTATGGCCTTGTTCCTGAGGTTTTTGACAGATCAGGAAGTCTATAATACCTTTTTTTAAATAAGCAATGCTTTCAGTTAAAAAGTCATATCCAACCAAACGGATGTGGCTTAAACCATTTTTCTCCAAAAATTGTGCAACAGAGAAAACCCTGGAGTTGGTTACAAAAATAACTTTAACGTCCGTGTGTTCTGCTAGTACCACTCTAAGTTTAATAGAGATAGATGCATAATCTGTTTCAGGAGTAATGTCTGTTTTTATAATCTGAACTTCTTTCTCATGACCTTCAAAATAGGAAATGAAACCTTTCTCTTTTCTAAGTAAGTGATGATAGCTGTCGATTTCTTTTGAAATATTAACAATTAAAATCTTATCGTGCTTTGCAACCAAATAGTTCACAATATGAGCACTAAGATGACCACTTTGAAATAAGTCCGGCCCGATATAACTCAGTCTGGATTCATTGGGGATGTCGGAGTTGATAAAAACCTGGGGGATTTTTGCAAGATTACACAATTTAGAAAAAGCCAGAGATTCTTCGATGAAGATCGGCGCAACCAACACCCCATCAACATTTGTTTTAAGAATTTTTTTCGACTGGTCTACAAAGGATTGCTTATCATTCTGATTATAAAAGTATTTATCAATTACAATTCCAAATTGTTTTATTTCCGCTTCTGCCTGCTGAATACCTTTTAAAGGTGCTTCCCAAAATTCAGTTTCTGATGATACTGCTGGAATCAGAGTCGCAAACCGAAGGACTTTTTTCGAAGCTAATCTTCTCGCCAAGATGTTGGGTTGGTAATCCAGCTCTTTCATGATTGCCAATATCTTTTTTCTGGTTACCTCAGCTACTCCAGTTCGGTCGTGTATAACTCTATCTACAGTGCCTATAGAAACATTGGCCTGTCTTGCTATTTCCTTCACACCTATAAGCACATTGTCTTTCATATTTGCCCTTGTTTTCTTTTGTAAAAGTATTACTACTACTTGAAAAAAAAAAATCAAAACTTGAGGTTAAAAATCAGCTTATTACAGTGTATAAATAAGATAATTTACCCCTTCAGTTTTTGAATTCTAGCATGATTTTGCTGCCTTTTTTAAGGCAGCTCTTGTTGATTATTCTCTATTAAACATAAAATAATCGGATGTTACTTTCTTGATGGGTCTTTTAATAACCAATAGGCTAATATCGAAATCCCTCTCGGATACCAGTAGCCAATCCAGACCTCTCCCTTGTTAAGCAACCCATCATTGTAAGCATAAGGACTATTTTTATTCCAATTGTAAATATAGGGCGCAGAAGAATGATTTATTCCATACCATTGCGAAGCCACCGCATCAGCTACAATGGTTTTGCTAAACCATGTCGTTCCTTCCCCAGTCGTTAATTTGATGCCATAATCGGTTATGCTTTGTTGATAAGTAGCTGCATAATCTTTTTTTAATACCTCAGACAAATCATGCAACAAAGGCGATTTACTACCAGCCAGACCAGGCAAAAATAAACCTTCGCCAATTACAACCGAACGCTGTTTCCACTTAGGGAAAGACTCATCCAAGCTAACGGGTATAAAACCATATTTTTGCTGCGCTTTTTTTAAAGTATTAAGAATTAATCGGGCTTCATTTTCAAGATGAAGAGCCTGCTTATTTCTTAATGCTTCATTATTTACCGAAATGCCAGAGTTTTTATAACCGATTCCTTCACCATCTACAACACCTTTTTTTGAATTATCAAAACTTGTGTGATTTTCCTTGTTTGATAAAGACCTAAACATTTCAGCAGCCACAGCGTAGGCACTTAACTGTTTTGCGCCTAAAAAGGTGTTGTCTGGAGAGAGCTTTAACGCCTCGTTGGCATCGTATGTGGTCCAGCCATAGGCTTTATCTGCTATGCCATTGCCGTTGGTGTCACGGTTTATAACCGATTGGAGTAATACATCTACTGTACCCAACATGGATTTCACAAAAACATCGTCTTTACTGATTTTCCAGTACCAATATAAAAGTAATACGAACGAAGTATTTTCTTCTACAGCCATATGTGGGCCATAGTTATAGTTTGCTGTTTCACTTACAAAGGGTAAATCGCCAACATCGTGATATAAATAGGGGCCATATTCAGCTGAGGTCATTCCTTGTTGATAAGCTGGTTTATTTTGTGTTGCGTTTTCGGCTACACGTACTTCCTTCTGGGCAATATAGTTTGTCCATTGATTAAGTTGAAGCTTTAACCGCCAAGGTGAGAAAATTGCATTTACCTCCGTTTCATGGGCTACGTCAACAGTACTTAAATGTTTAAATCTACCTTCTGAAACATAAAATCGCGGCTCTTTATTTTTGTCAAGTAAAAAAAAAGTATTGGCCAAATCGGTATGAAAGGCTAAAGCCAAAACCCATTTCTCCTCCCTGCTTAAATCTCTGCCCATTAAGCTATCCTCAAATTTTTGAGTCAGGATAATGTTTTGTTCATAGTTTTCCTGGGCATACTTTAAAACTGCTCCAATATTTTTCCAATAGTTGGTGTAGTAGAATTTTAAAGGTTGATTGATGCGTTTGTCTTCAATTACAGTACTGTCATTATGAGCAGCATAAACCTGCGATAACTCTTTTGTAGCCTGTTGGGCCAGACTAAATTCATAAAAAAGACCACCAAACCCATCTTCGTTGAAGGTGCCTTTTGCTGCAGGTTTAACTGCGGCTAAAGCAAGCTTGCTATTGAAATGAGCATTGTCTTTAAAGAAAAGCACTTGTTCTGCGTTCTCTGGTTTAATGGGTTCAAGATTCATGAAATTAAAGCTTTTTACAGGTGTTTTAGCTAAAGCCACTTTAAGCTTACAATCTATATTGTTCTGGCTTTCATTAGCAACTCGGATTTGCATGTAAAAGCCTGGAAATATCTGCGTTTTGATAGCTGAGGTATCATTTAAGTCTTTTGAAGAAGTAAAAGAAGAAATTAGGGTAAATGATACCTTGATTCCTTCAGGCGTTTCTCCAGTAATTTCCATGGATGCAGGACCAAATTTTAGTGTTTGGTTTTTCAAGTAGCTGGTATTTCTAGGAAGTCTCGTTGTTCTAAAACAATAGTTTTTGTCCTTAATGGTTAAAGCAATTAGTAACCCAGCCTGTTCATCCATGTCAAAACCAAGGCTTCCAGTTTGCATGCTCTGGTTTTCATTATGTAGTGAAAAAGTGAACCTGCTTCCTAAACGCGAGTTTAGAAGCGAAAAGTTAGTGCTGTCCGTTAACGGTGTACTAATTAAGTTTTGATCGACTTTAAAACTTTGTGCACGGGGCGTTAAAGCAAAACCGAGCAATAAGGCACAGAAAAATATTTTACGAAAATCCATTGTTAAATTTTGTTTTTATAACCTTTAGTTACTTTTAAAGCTTGAGGCAGGCAATCCTTCCTGGTTGTATAGATTTGCTCCATCAGGACTATCAGCCCAGGCATACCTAACTGCAATTGGTTTGCTGATGAGCTCATTCCATACTACAACTTGATTGTTTACTATTTTAGCCTTGGCAGGTATAAAGTTTTTTCCATCATCAGATATGCTGAAATAATTTAACTTTTCACCAATAAATTTTAATCCCGAACCGACATGATCAAAAGAAATCACTACATTTTCTCCATCAATAGTTATCGATTTGTAAATGGGGCCTGAAAACACGATGTTTTCATGATAGGCAATTTTTCGTGCACCCAAGGCGAGCCGCTTACCTACATCAGATTTGTTGCGAGGGTGGAGGTCATCTTTTTCACCAATATCGTGTATTACAGCCATAGCTGTGTACGGTATTTCCAGCGATCTCATCTGTGCTTCTCTGAGCAAAGCCCAATTGCTGTTTTCGGGTTCCTTATCCGTAGCCAGATAATTGGCTAATTGCACATAGATAAAAGGTAACATCGGATCTTGCCAGTCTTTTCTCCATTGATTAATTAGAGAGCCGAGCAAACTTTGATATTCTTCAGGTTTGGGAATATTACTTTCACCCTGATACCATAATATTCCTTTAATTTTATAATTAGATAAAGGCTTTACCATTGCATAATAATAGGCAGTAGGAGTATGCAAGGATAATCCATTGCCTTTTGGTAAAAGTTCTTTCTCGATTCCGAATTTATATTTCCAAGGCTCATTTAAGGTAATGGTATCTTTTTCAAAGTGAAGCAGGTAATTGTTTTTTGAATCAAAGCTAAGTCCGTTTGTTGGGCTGGTTAAACGGATGGTTATACTGTTTTTTCCAGCTTTAAATAAACCTGGGTTAACCTTGTAATCGCGTGCCGTATAACCACTATTAATCGATCCTATTTTATGTCCGTTTACAAAAGTTTCATCTTCTGTATGCATCATGCCTAATGAAAGAATAGCTGTTTTTCCCATCATAGAAGCAGGAATATCCATTTCTGTTTTAAACCATACTACCCCATATTTAGAGACCACGCTTTCTGTATTAAATTGCTTTAGGTTCGTGATTTCCTTCCAGTCTGTTTGAGGGTGGTAGGATTCTTCAAACCATTTTTCTTTTAAACCTAAATCATCCTCTTTAACCGATTTATACCAGGATTCAGATTTTAATTGATGAGCATTCAACGTTTGTGCTAATTCATTAGGGTCTTGAAACCTTTTGGCAATTTTTTCATATCCAGGAAATGATTTTAATGATTTATAGTCCACCCAGGATTGGATAGGGGTTCCACCTACACTTGAATTAATAATGCCAATAGGTATTTGATATTTTTCATAAAGATCTTTTGCGAAAAAAAATGCAACTGCAGAAAAGGATAAAATTGTTTCAGGATTTACGCTGACCCAGCCGCTATCACTGATTACATTTTCCATGGGCGTAAAAGCCATATCGCGTTTAACCGTAAACTGCCTTATTTCTGGGTAATTACTGTTTTGAATAATCTGGCTGTAATTTGCTTTAATGTTTGCCCTGCCCATTGCGGCCTCCATATTGGATTGCCCCGTGCAAAGCCAAACATCCCCAAAAAGTAAATTTTTTATTTCGATGTTGTTAATGCGCATATTGTATGGGCCTCCAGCTTTTTGCGCCTTTATATCTATGGCCCATTTTTGGTCTGCATTAGCCTTCGTTTTATAGATTTTGTTATTAAACGTTAAGGTAATTTTTTCTCCAATATCAGCCCAACCCCAAATTTTAATCGTCTGATCGCGTTGTAAAATCATTCCATTGCTAACTAAGCGTGGGAGCCTAACTTCAGCTTTTACGTTAATAAAAGATAATAGTAAGATGGCGGCACAACAAGCTAATTTTTTCATAAGATAAAAGAGGTATCGATTTTATAAATGGTTAGATATATGATTGTTTGAAAAATATATCAATACAATAATACAATATCTCATTTGAATGTTGGTAAAAAAATGATAAAAAAACATATAAGTTACCGTACACGAATGCATTATTTTAGATTTTGATAATTTTGTTGTTTATGGTTTCCAGTTGAGAATGCTAAGTGTTTTTGAACTGATTTTAACTGACAAGTTGCTTACGGGAATAATTATAAATAACACGCAGGCGATAGATGTTTTAATAACAGATATGAGTATGCACTGCCAACAGGTATGCGAGCAATATGCCTTTTTTGAAGCACTAAGAATGCTGTTCGTAGGGCAAATCTTTTTTGAATGCAGGCGAAGTTTAATTTTATAGTTTGTTCACACAATATTAATATTGTGTGACTAACTTGTCTTAAAAATTCAAATTCAATAATATGCTCTTGATTAGTTGGAAATCAGATTATTGTTGATTTTTATCGCAATTTATATTTTTAATTAGCATTTTAAATGAAGCTGAAATTAATTATCATTCTCATATCTATTTCTCAATTAGTTTTTGCCCAGTTACCTGGAAAAGTCAATGGGAATCAAATTTTATTGCCAAATGGTTGGAAACTAAGTCCGGCAGGACATTCAATAGATTTAGGTGATTTACCATTGAATATGCAGTTAAGCAGTTCGGAGAAATTTATTGCAGTTACCAATAATGGTCAAAGTACACAAACAGTACAATTGATAGATGCAAAAACCGAAAAAATTCTTGATGAGGTGGTTTTAAAGAAATCTTGGTATGGTTTGGCTTTTAGTAAAGATGATAAGCACCTTTATGTTTCTGGCGGGAATGATAATTTAATTTTAGATTTCAATATCCAGGCTAATAAACTCGGTAAAAGTGACACGATTTTCTTGGGTCCGATATGGCCGAAGGCGAAAATTAGTCCAGCAGGTATAGTGGTCAATAAAATTAATACCAAACTCTTTACTGTGACAAAGGAAGACAGTAGTTTATACATCATTGATGTTAAAGGGAAAATAATAGAAAACAGGATTCAGCTTCCAGCGATAGCTTATAGTTGTCAATTGTCTGCTGATGAAAATAAATTGTATGTTTCCTTGTGGGGAGGTCGTTCTGTTGCTGTAGTTGACTTGAATGAAAAGAAAATTAGTTCCCTAATCGAAGTTGGTGATCACCCTAATGAACTACTTTTAAATAAAAAAGGAAACTTTCTTTATGTAGCAAATGCAAATGATAATACAGTTTCTGTAATTAATACCATAAATAACAAGGTCGTAGAAACCATTTCTACAACATTATATGCCACTCAGCTAACGGGCTCTACAACTAATGGTCTTTCCTTGAGTAAAAATGAAAAAGCTCTTTACATTGCCAACGCTGATAATAACTGCCTTGCAGTTTTTGATGTGAGTACCCCTGGTTATAGCCAAAGCGCTGGCTTTATTCCAGTTGGTTGGTATCCAACAAGCGTAAAGGTTTCGGGCAACCGAATATTGGTAACTAATGGTAAGGGCAATACTTCTATGGCCAACCCTCAAGGTCCGCAACCTATATCCAAAGCCGACAATAGTGGCTACCAGATGGGAAGTACGGCAAACAACAAGCTACAATATATCGCAGGATTGTTTAAGGGGACTTTATCTTTTATCTCAATACCAAATTTTGTTCAATTAAAAGAGTTTACCAAACAGGTTTATGCTAATACACCATTTACCGATCAACGAACAATTTTAGCGGATGGTGAAGAGGGAAATCCTATTCCCAGGAAATTAGGTGAAAAATCTCCTATTAAACATGTTTTTTATATTATCAAGGAAAACAGAACTTATGATCAGGTACTTGGTGATATAAAGGAAGGCAATGGAGATTCATCTCTTACCTTATTTGGCAAAAAGATTACCCCAAACCAGCATGCTTTGGCCATGAATTATGTATTGTTAGATAATTTTTATGTTGATGCAGAAGTTAGTGCAGATGGACATAATTGGAGTATGGCGGCCTACGCAACGGATGTGGTCGAAAAAACATGGCCAACTAGCTATGGTGCCAGAGGCGGAACCACAAATTACGAAGGTGGACGTTCTGTAACCTATCCCAAAGGAGGTTTTATTTGGGATTATTGTCAGCGTGCTGGAATCACTTACAGAAGCTACGGAGAATTTGGTGAGTATGGCAAAGCTAATATAAAATCTTTGAAGGGGCATATGAGTCCTAACTCGCCTGGTTTTGATATGGATATCACCGATCAGGTGCGGGCAGATGCATGGGAGCATGACTTTGATTCACTATTGGTTGCTAAGGCCGTACCACAGTTCAGTACATTGAGAATATCCAATGACCATACCAGTGGTCAGAAAAAAGGAAAGGTTTCTCCTCAATCTGCTGTAGCAGATAATGATTTAGCAGTAGGTAGAATTATTGAACACCTTTCTAAAAGCTCAGTATGGAAGGAATCCGTTGTATTTATTTTAGAAGATGATGCACAAAATGGTCCGGATCATGTTGATGCACACCGCTCACCTGCTTATGTAGTAGGTCCTTATGTAAAACGAAATGCGGTAATACACACCATGTATTCAACTTCTGGTTTTTTGAGAACGATGGAACTGATTCTGGGTTTACCCCCAATGAGTCAGTATGATGCTGCAGCTGTGCCTTTGTTCGAATGTTTCATAAGCACACCAAACTTTACACCTTATATGTCTGTTCGTCCTGCTATTAACTTGGATAATAGGAATTTAGCTATAAATGAGAGTAGTAAAAGGTCAGAGCTTTTTAATTTTGCCAGTGAAGATGCCGTTCCTGATTTAGATTTAAATGACGTAATTTGGAAGTCAGTGAAAGGTGAAGACTCAGTAATGCCAGCTCCAAAAAGAAGTGCTTTCGTTATATTGGAAAAGAAAAAGAAAGATGATGATTAAAATTTTGTTCAATTCTAACAATTAACAACCTATGTCTCGTCCTGCTAAAGCTTGTCATTAATTTTCGAAAAATTCCTGGAATTAATGAAAGACAGGCCATTATTCTTAATGGTTATATGAGGAGCCTGATCTGCTATTTAGCGTAAAGGAAATTGAAAATAGACTTTGCAGTTCCAATCAAACCGCTAGAACGGATCTTGAAGGATTGAATGTAGGAGGCCTTCAAGAAGAAATAAACATGAACAAAAAAACTAAGTTTTATTGTAAATCCGGAGAGTTTGATGCGTTTTTGAAAAAAGAAATGCCAATCTAAATAAGGCCTTATAAAGATAGAGCAAAATAAATTTTTATAAAGCTCATTTGATCATATAGAATAAAGATCTTCATTTTACATGGTAAATACCCCATTGAAATATCTTAGATATGATGAATTTCAGAATGCATTATTAATCATTTGATTTAAAAGTGATGAAGATCATTTATTTTATCCGCTTGTTATACCATCTTTGAATGTAAATATTTTGGCGAAATTCCTTGATACTTTGATAATAGAGTTATTGATTTACTGAACTGTTATTAAAACTGAATTCAAATATATTAATCATGTTAGGAGATTTAAATAAAAGAGAATTACTTGATTTAATCGAGAATCAGGTTATCGGTAGGTTGGGCTGTCATACAGACGGAGAAACCTATATTGTTCCAGTCAATTATGTGTATCGGGATAATGCGATTTATTTGCATTCTGGAAAAGGTAAAAAGGTAGATATGATGCGTGCCAATCCTAAGGTATGTTTTCAGGTAGATGAGATAAAAGACACCTTTAGGTGGAAAAGTGCTATTCTTTGGGGCAATTCTATTGAATTGAGCAGTGAGGAAAGACAACAGGCTATGCAAGGGATTATACACCGCATTATGCCATTAACCAATCGTCCTTCAGAAGAACCTTCGCATGGCATAAAACCAGAATTACATGATAATATTATCGTATTTAAAATAGAGCTTACCGATATTAGTGGGAAGTATGAAACACACGATGATTATTGAGCTTGTTCTATATCTCCAATTCCTTTTGGCTCTATGGTCTATATATTTCTTTTGGTGTCGTAATTTTTATTGCCCTCAGTATACTTAAGTAGGGCAAATCTGTAACATCTATTCTTGCTGGTGGAGGAATTCTGGGACATGCGCTTATATTAGGCTTTCAGGATATTGCTACAAGTTTTATGTCAGAAATATTTCTTTCTATCAGAAAACCTCTAGATAGTCGTGGGACTGAATTCTATCTTTTCAGCAATTTTTCTACTGGATGTTGCATCATAACCATGGCCTAGGGAGAGCAATTTTGTCGCATCGAGAATTTTAATTCTCGGATCTTCTCTATGCTTTTCCTTTCTTTCCTTAATGCCCATAGTAATGTGAATGTATATAACACCAGTAATAATGATTGACATTCCGCAAGGTATTTTAATAAAAGAGAATGCTGCCATCAAAAAAAGGTGTATTTTTTTTAAATTAATTCTTTGTGCCCAATTATTTTTTACTGAACAATAAACCAGAGAAATTGTTACCTTAAGCATATGCAAATTGAAACGGAAATGCTTGTAATTGGTGGTGGACTGGCTGGTTTAACCGCGGCTCTGCATTTACAGCAATCTGGATTTCATGTGACGCTAATTGAAAAAAATTCTTATCCTCACCATAAAGTTTGCGGGGAGTATGTTTCCAATGAAGTACTTCCGTATTTAAGCTGGCTGGGCATTTCCTTTGAAAGCCTCAAACCATCTTTGATAACTAGTTTACAGTTTAGTTCTGTTTCCGGATCTTCTCTTAATGCTAGCTTGCCGCTCGGTGGATTTGGCCTCAGTAGGTATGCTATGGATGATTTCCTTTATCAAGAACTCTTAAAAAGGGGTGTTTCGGTCCTTTTTGCTACAGTTACTCAAGTCCTATATGAGGATGATCTTTTCATTGTTGAGACTAATTTAGGAAAGCAGTTCATTGCAAAACAGGTCCTAGGTGCCTTTGGTAAAAGATCCTCACTTGATAAAACGCTTGGAAGGGATTTTATGCTGAGTAAATTCCCTTATCTTGCTGTAAAGGCGCACTATGAGGGTAAATTCCCTTCCAACCTGGTTGCACTACATAATTTTAGTGGAGGGTATTGCGGGGTTTCAAAAATTGAAGAAAACAAACTGAATATATGTTACCTCGCCAGTTATAACAGTTTCAAGCATTTTAAGAATATAGAAAACTACCAGCAGGAAGTGCTGTATAAAAATAAGTTTCTCAAAAATATTTTAGAAGATTCAAAAATGATTTTTGAGGCGCCGCTAACCATAAGTCAGATTTGTTTTGAACCAAAGGAACCTGTTTTTGATCACATTATCATGATAGGAGATACTGCGGCGTTGATTCATCCGCTTTGTGGTAATGGTATGGCTATGGCGATACACAGTGCGAAAATTGCAGCTGAGCTCATGATTAGGTTTTTCCGAACTGAAGCACTTTCCAGAACGTTAATGGAAAAAGAATATACCAGGCAATGGAAAGCTCTTTTTCAAAGAAGGCTCTTTGCAGGAAAAATTTTGTCCGCTGTTTTCAACACTCCGCCTATCCAGAAATTAGCCCTAGGCACTTTAACTAAAATGCCTGGTCTGCTTTCAAGGGCTATCAAAATGACGCATGGAAAACCACTATCAATTTCTCAATAAATGCCAATAAGTACAAAATTTAGAAGTACAGCTGCAGAAATCATGGATGATTTTGCAATGGAAGGTGAGATCTTAACAGATGCCCTTGACAAAATCGCTGCGATAAATAAACTTCTTGGTGGCAACAAAGTCACTTTGGAAGGCATTGGGATGTTGATGCAAAAAAATAATTCGGCTGAGCTAAGCATTACTGACGTGGGTTGTGGCAATGGAGCCATGCTTAGGATGCTCGCGGATTATGCCCGTAAAAATCATCTAAACTTTAAATTGAAAGGAATAGACGCCAATAAATGTACAATCGACCATGCAGTGAGCTGCTCTTTTCACTATCCAGAGATAAAATACCAGTGCAGTGATATTTTTGATCAAAGCAAAGATACTGAGCGCTGCGATATTATGCTGTTCACCCTTACACTGCATCATTTTTCGGATAGCCAAATAATAAATCTTTTAAACAACCTTAGCAAAGGGGTTTTCGTAGGTATAGTTGTAAATGATCTGGAACGAAGTAGCCTTGCCTACCGGCTTTTTACCGCACTGAGCTATGTATTTAAGCTTAATGATATGTCAAGGGAAGATGGTTTAGTGTCAATTCTACGTGGATTTAAGCGGGCAGATCTGAAGCGCTACGAAAAAGATTTAGACATTACCTCAAGTTATGTAGGCTGGAGATGGGCTTTCAGGTATTTATGGGTTATTAAAACAAGATGAGCGTAAAAATAAAAACAATAAGCAAAGCTTTACCTGATTTCTCGAGAACAACTTCGGAAATTCTGCCATTTTTGGATATTTGGTTAGCGGGACAGGACGACCGATTTATCAGAAAGGTTAAAAAAATATTTGAAGGAGCTGCGGTGGATAAAAGGTATTCGATAATGTCCCCCGAAGAAGTATTTTCTGACTTAACTTTTGAAAAGCGAAATGATATTTATGTTCGGGCGGCGATCAAGCTCGGTAAACAATGTCTTTCTTCGGCTTTGGAAAAAGCAGACTGGAAACCAGTCGATTTAGATTTTATCATTACCGTAAGCTGTACCGGGATTATGATACCCTCGCTTGATGCTTACCTAATTAATGCCCTTGGCCTACGGCAAGATATTGTAAGGCTTCCAGTTACCGAAATGGGCTGCGCAGCAGGGGTGTCTGGGATGATTTATGCTAAAAACTTTTTAAAGGCAAATCCTGGAACAAGAGCCGCAGTTATTGCTGTCGAATCGCCGACAGCAACATTTCAGCTCAATGATTTTTCAATGGCCAATATCGTCAGTGCAGCAATTTTTGGAGACGGGGCCGCTTGCGTGCTGCTCAGCTCTCATGAATCTGATCAGGGACCAGAAATTCTTGCAGAAGAAATGTATCATTTTTACCAGTCCGAAGATATGATGGGCTTTAAGCTTACCGATACCGGACTTCAGATGGTGCTTGATGTGGAAGTGCCGGAAACCATTGCCGAGCATTTTCCTGAAATAATTCATCCTTTTTTACTAAAAAACGGGTTGGAAATTTCGGATATAGACCATCTTATTTTTCATCCAGGTGGAAGGAAAATTATCCAGGTTGTAGAAGAACTATTTGGTCAGCTCGGCAAAAATATTAACCAGACCAAAGAGGTATTAAAACAATATGGTAATATGAGTAGTGCGACGGTGCTGTATGTGTTACAGAGCTATATGGAAAGTAATCCTGGTTCTGGGGAAACGGGCTTGATGCTTAGTTTTGGACCAGGCTTTTCTGCACAAAGAATACTTTTGAAGTGGTAATATGACTAAAGCAGAAATTCTTAGCAAACTTCCTTATGGGAAGGACTTTTTATTCGTTGGAGAACTGTTGCATGTGGATGAAGACGGCGTAAAAGGTACCTATACGTTTGATAAAACGCTTTTCTTTTATAAGTCACACTTCAAAGATTTTTCTATTACTCCAGCAGTCATACTTACAGAAACCATGGCGCAGATTGGCTTGGTGTGTTTAGGTATTTATCTGGTCGGGAAAACCTCAATAGGAAAAGGTTTTGGCCTCGCGATGACCTCCAGTGAAATTGATTTTTTAAAACCTGTGTATCCGGGCGAGCAAGTTTTGGTTGAAAGTGAAAAGATTTATTTCAGGTTTAATAAATTATCATGTAGAGTCGTTATGAAAAATGCTGCAGGCGAGACGGTTTGTAAAGGTATAATATCAGGCATGATAACAGCTAACAAATGAACCAAAATAGGGTTGTGATTACGGGCTTAGGCGTATGTGCGCCGAATGGAACAACTGTTGAGGAATTTCGTTATGCCATAGAAAATGGGGTGTCTGGCATAAGCCATCAGCCCGAACTTGAAAGGTTGGGTTTTTCTTGCCAAATAGCGGGTAAACCCAACCTTGATGCAGTACGGATAGCACAATACTTTACGCCTCTTGAAATAAGAAACTTAGATAGTTCCGGGATTGTTTATGGGGTTATTGCAGGGCTCGATGCCTGGCGGGATTCTGGCCTTGAAATCGCCGATACAGCTGAGCCTGACTGGGATAGTGGCACATTCTTTGGAACTGGAACTTCTGGGATTGATAAGTTTAGATGGGCGATCAACAAAATCGATGAACTTGAAATAAGAAAGCTAGGTAGTAGTGTTGTAGCGCAAACCATGGCTAGTGGTGTCAGTGCTTTTATCAGCGGTAAAATCGGTTTTGGAAACAGGGTCAGTACGAATTCTGCTGCCTGCGCAACTGGTACTGAAAGTATCTTGATGGCCTATGAACACATTAAGTCCGGTAAAGCAAAAAGAATGCTTGCCGGTAGCACAAGTGATAGTGGTCCATATATATGGGGCGGTTTTGATGCGATGAAGGTTTGTACATTCAAGCACAATGATTCGCCCGAAAGCGGGAGTAGGCCAATGAGCAAAACTGCAAGCGGGTTTGTACCCGGGAGTGGGGCAGGCGCACTGGTATTAGAATCTCTTGAAAGCGCGGTCTCCAGAAATGCCAGGATTTATGCAGAGATAATCGGTGGCCATATAAACTCTGGTGGTCAGCGTGGTGAGGGGACAATGACCGCCCCTAACTCGGTATCTGTTCAGCGTTGTATTTTAAAAGCAATCGAGGATGCCAGAATTAAACCAGGAGATATCGATGTTATTAATGGACATTTGACTGCAACAAGCAAAGATGCACTCGAGATTGAAAACTGGAAGATTGCGCTTGGCTGCTCAAAAGAAAATTTTCCTTATATAAATTCGCTGAAAGGAATGATTGGTCATTGTATCAGTGCGGCGGGCAGCATCGAATGCGTCGCTTCCGTGCTGCAGTTGCACGAAGGATTTATCTTCCCAAACATAAATTGCAAGGATTTGAATTTAGAAATTTCCTCCCTGATAGATGAGCGAAGGGTGCCTCGCAAACTATTAAAAAAAAGTTTTAATATTTTAGCCAAAGCCAGTTTTGGTTTTGGAGATGTGAATGCTTGCTTAATTTTGAAAAAATATCATAATGGATAAACAAGAGATAATCTCTGGCCTTAGGGAAATTATTTCCCTTTACACCGAAAACAAGGACGCATTGGAAAACATCAATGAACAAACGGACTTTATTACCGACTTAAAAATAAATTCAGCAAATCTTGTGGATATCGTGCTTGATATAGAAGAAAAGTTTAGTATATCAATAGATAACGATTCGATGGCAAGGATGTTGAATGTTAAGGCTACTGTTGATGTCATTGAAAGTAAACTTGCTGAGAATGCTGGGTAACGATGTTGTAGACCTAAGACTTGCGAAAACGCAAAGCAACTGGAAACGGCCAAACTATTTGTCGAAAGTTTTTTCTTCAGATGAGCAGAATCTAATCTATAGCTCAGGAAATACTGAACTAATGGTCTGGCTTATGTGGAGCATGAAAGAAGCGGCCTATAAAATTGTAAACCGAAACACTGGACTTCGTTTTTATGATCCAAAGGCCTTTTGCTGTAGCGTCGATCTAGATGGTTGGCAAGCAAAGGGTTCTGTCAATTATCTAGGTCAACAATTTTTAACATATAGCGATGTAGGTCAATACTATGTCCATACGCTGAGTATTACTTCAGCTATTAGCTTTGAAAACTGCAGGATAATCCATGCCCAAAACTGTAGCGATTATGTAAATTGTTTTAACCGCGACCATACAGATTTAAAGCTGCAAAGAAATAACTCGGGATTACCTGAAATTTGTATAATGCGGACAATGAAACAGCATATCGCTACAACAAGCCATCATGGGAGCTTTCTCTTTATTGCTTATCTATTATCCTGAGTAATTTTGATAAGTGTATTCTTGCAAAATGAAAGATAAAAGCTTTTTGTTATAGGTATATCATTTCCCAAAATCGTGGCATTAAAAATTGCCTCTACATTAATGATAGGTAAATCAGTTTTGTACCTAGTTCCCACCCATGCATTAGAAGACCAGATCAACCGTGACTTGACAACACTTTTCGATAATATGACCTTATGGAAATTGGTGTTTACTTTACTGACTTTCTTCAAATATTGAAAATATTATAGAAAAAGATATGCTTTGAAAAGAATATCTTAAATTCTTAATTTACCTATCTGATTATGCTATTCATGTCAAATGAAACCTTCCGCTGCAATTAAGCTGTTTGTCCAAAGTTTGTTGACATTTTCTTGTGTGATATCTTTATTAGAAGTGGCTGCAGGTTTCGATTTTTTGAAATAAGCTCCATTTTCTTTCTTTATATTTTGAATAGCCGTAGTTGCCAAATAGATAGAAGTAGCAGCCCCTTTTTCGGTGGTGATCATAAACGGACGTGCCAGCATAAATACAAATTTTAAAAAACCGCTCATGTCGCTCCCAAAATTAGAATTAACTACGCCAGGGTGTAGGCAGTAAGTGGTGATAGCTGTACTTTGAGTATGTGCTACTAAGCCTTTGGTAAAAAGAATGTTAGCCAATTTGCCGTCTCCATAAGCTTGCATATCCGAAAGCTTGGTGTTATTCTTTTGAAAGAGCCTTGACGCTTTTCCTAAGGCATGTGCCGATGATGATACATTGATCACCCGGCTCTCTGCAGAAGCTTTAAGCAAGCTCAATAAATTCATCGTCAATACAAAATGACCTAGGTGATTAGCTGCAAATGATTTTTCATAACCTTCCTTCGTAAAACTAATGCCAACTGGTGAGTAGCCTGCATTGTTGATTAAACGGTCGATATGTGTATATTTTAATTTGATTTTCTCTGCTGCGCTTTTTACAGAAGCTAGGTCTGTGAGGTCTGCAAGATAAAAGTCTAGCGATGCATCGGGGTGGATTTTTTTAATATCAGCATTGTTTTGATCTGCCTTTTCTTGTGTCTTAACCAATAAAATTAGGTAGTTACCTTGTTTGGCTAGTGCTGTTGCAGTGGCTAAGCCAATGCCTGAATTTGCACCAGTGATGAGTATGGTTTGCATTTAATATAATTTAAATGGGTGAATTTTAGAAAAATGTATTTGGAACTAACTAATAAGAAGTGTATGAAGAATGAGCTATATTGTGGTTCTATAAGGTGCCAATTATCATAATCCCCTGTTCTTTTTTCAGCTTTTAACAAAAGAGGATACGGGTCTTCTTAAGGAAACTGGCTCGGGATATTCTTTGATATACCCACACCGTAAGATAAATTGTATATGATCGACAATTCCTAAAGCCTCGTTTATTTTCTGGCTGAAAGGCTGTTCTTCCAATATCTGGGTCATCGGGTGGATGGCTATCTGCTTTTCTCGAATTTCTAATAACAAACGCTGCAAACGTTTACCTGTTTCGAGTAGCGCAATGGTGGAGCTGTCCTTACTTGTAATGAGTAACCAACCTGCCGACTGGCTCACCTGTGTTTTTACTTTTTCCAAACTTTGTTCCCTGAAGTTATCTTTCATTGCGGAAGCCGAGGTATAAAAATTCCTGACGAACCATCCCGAAATTCCAATAATTTCCATACTTGCGGTTGTAAGTCCATCCTTATAATGTCGGGCTTCCTTGCTCGAAAAACGCAACCATTTTCCTAGTTCTTTTTCAGCATCATTGCGGTAAGTTTGCTGCTGATTGGCCGCAAGTGTTTGCTTATTGAGCCAGCTAAATTCTTTGCTATCCCTAGAGAAATAATGAAAATAGTTTTCATCGCTCTCACTTAAACTCTGCAAATCTTTGGGTTTGATTGGTTCATTTAGATAGTTGGACCGAATTGTTCTCCTACTTATTATTTTTGAAATGTCAATAGGGGCCTGTATTTTGGCTTTAATTAACGTTACCTCCATAATTTTTTCAGTCTGGTTGGTATCAGCCAACATTTTCCAATCACAACGGTAACCGTAATAGCTGGCAGCATATTCCAGATTTTGCATAAATGCACCTATGGATAAAATGGTTTCACGTTGTGATGGATCTACAGCCGGAAGCCATTTTGATTTGTCATTGCAAATGATCCAATGAAAGGCGGCTAAATGCTTTACAAACCAGGGCTGCGTATTGTGGCCGCTTGGAGCGAGTGAAGCAAGATATAGTATTTCCTGCTCAACGGGCTTCAGCAATGGTACTCTAGTGGAAGCCGTTATATCGGCTCTAACATAGTTACTTTTATCACTGGTTAGATAACCAATACCGCCAACGGCCAATACCGTTCCGCCAGCAAGACCCAAAAATGTCCTCCGTTTCATATATTCTTAATAGGGATTTTTAACATTATCCACAAGATTAGCTCGTCATGATTATTAAAAGATAGAGCAAAAAATTAAGGTGTCAAAAGGATATCTCTTTTTTCTCTAAATTCTTCCTTGCTGATTTCCCCAGCTGCAAAACGTCTGTTTAAGATGTCAAGTGGGGTATCTTTCCTATGGCGCTGACCAGGGATGTTAAAAGGAAGGGCAAAAATCCAAAAGAGTAAGACTACCCATATACACCACCAGATAAAATCCATACCCCAGTAGCTATTTTCGTAAAACACCACAATTAATTAATTATCGACCAGACATCTGGCCTTCACAAAGCTGAATTTTTTATTGTAGTTAGCTTTATCTGATTCTGTGGATTACTTATATGATTCACACTTTCTCCTCATTTCCTGAGCTCAGCGTTTTCTAGGTCATTTAGGATTGGTGTGAATAATGCAATTCTGTTGTGTTATTATGCAACATAGGGTAAGCCGATTCGGTGATATTTACATACAGATATTGGTAACTCATGACCATCTCATTTTTTAATACTAACCTATGACTGACATACATTTTTACGAAGTGGATCTAAAATGGGACTGCCAATTAAATGGAACCTTAACTCCACCTGTAATTTCTCATCAGATAAAAGTTGACGCTTACGCTGAAATAACAAAAGGAATAAAAATAAAAGAAAAATGGACTCCTGAACATTTGTTTGTTGCGGCAGTAAATTCATGCTTAATGAGCACTTTTTTATTGGTAGCCGAAAACTCTAAATTTCAATTCATAAGTTTTGATTGCAATGCAGTTGGAGAAATTGAAAAGATAGATGGAAAGTTTGTAGTTACAGCAATTGTGCTTAAACCCACATTAATCATCTCAATTAACCAAAATAAAACGAAGGCAAAGCGAGTACTCGAAATGAGCGAAAAGGCATGCGCAATTGCTAACCCGATCCAAACAAAAATCACATTAGAGCCAATGGTGATGATTGAACATTAAATATAATTGCTTAAAGCCCCAAATAATAAAAAATGAAAGAAAGTTATGGTACTTTATCTGAAACGGATAAATGGTTTAAAAAAAGAAGGTTATACGGTAGACTTTAATATAGATGCAGCACACCTGGTTAATGACCAAGTAAATTCGGTATTATCTTCCGATGACTTTAAAATAGATAAAGTCTTTCGTTTTGAAGGTGCATCTAACCCTGATGATGAGTCGGTATTATATGCCATTTCCTCAGCAAAGTTTGGAACCAAAGGGGTTTTGGTAAATGGTTACGGAATTTCTTCAGAAGCTAGATACAATCAATTGCTTTCAAAATTAAATACACATCCGATAAATCTGCCTGAGGTTAATAATAGGGAATAAAATTTTTCTGGAAGAGAAGCGTAATACTGATACAAACCTTAATTAGCCATGGATATATTAACAATCATTACCATCTTGATTTTGATCAGTGCTGTTTTTTCCTATCTGAACGACCGACTAATTAAACTGCCCCGTGTGATAGGTTTGGTTACGATTTCAATAGTAGTCTCTATGCTCATTTTAGTATTGGGGAAAACCACTAACGGGTTAACCGATACCATTAAAACGCTTGCACAGAGTATTGATTTTTCAAAAGTCCTGTTAAATGTGATGCTTGGGTTTCTGCTCTTTGCAGGGGCTTTTCATTTTGATTATCAGAAATTAAAAGCGCAGCGTTTGCCAGTGTTTTTGTTGAGCACGCTCGGCGTAATCATTTCAACTGGTGTATTTGGTGCATTACTTTACCTGGTTACCTTTCTTTTGGGTATTGAGCTGCCTATTATTTATTGCTTCTTGTTTGGTGCAATAGTATCGCCTACAGATCCGATTGCGGTTACAGCTATATTAAAAACTTCAAAAATCCCACCAAGGCTTAATACCATTATTTCGGGCGAATCATTATTCAATGATGGCGTAGGTCTTATGCTCTTCGTCATTATCCTTGGTATTGCCAACAAGTCAGGGAGCAGCTCTTTCGGAGAGATATTGCAATTATCTGTTCAAGAGGTAGGTGGAGGAATAATTATAGGATTGATATTAGGTTATCTCGGTTACCAATTGATGAAGTCTATTCAAGATTTTCAAACCATTTTTTTAATCTCTGTTGCCCTTGTTTTATTGATCTCTTTGATTGCTGGTAAATTTCATGCATCCATTCCATTAGCTGCAGTTACTGCTGGATTAATTGTGGGTAATAAGAGTACAGATAAGACCAACATAGCCGATCAGTCTCTTGATAAAGTATGGCAATTAGTCAATGACCTGCTCAATACCATTTTGTTTGTAATGATTGGCCTGCAAATGGTGGTCATGCCCTTCCTTCATGAATTTTGGGTGATTGGTCTGGTCTCTATTATAATTCTGCTAATTGCAAGATTGGTTAGCATTGCGGTGCCAGTGGTTGTTTTATTGCGAAAGTTCAACCTAGGCAATCTTTCCATACTTACGTGGGCTGGCCTTAGGGGTGGGATTTCGTTGGCGATGGCATTAACACTTCCTGCATCGCCTTACCGGGAATTGATCCTTGCCAGCTGTTATTTCGTGGTTATCTTTTCCATAATCTTTCAGGGACTAACATTGAAGAAAGTTGTAGCAATAGCTGTACGCCATAAAGCGGAGTAATGATAACTATAGCAATACTTTAAACGAATATTGGCGGCCTTAACCCGAAGCCATGGCGATAGCCTGTCTGAATGGGTGGTAAGCGAAATGAGAATATTACTTGAAAATAGCCAGGTAGGCTGATAATGGTCAAGGCTTAAAGAAGAATTTTACCCCTTAAATAAAATCAAAAATGTTCTTTACAAATCTTTTTTTTGGAATGGATTTACTATGGTGGATCCTTTGGTCTGTACTTTTGTTATGGATATTTCTTGTCCCTTATGACATTCCCGGACAGCGCAGCAGAAGATGCTCAGTAATGCATATTGCAGGAACGCTTTGCCAAGGGCGCAATTGATCTCAAAGAATATGAACGGAATAAAAAAATACTGGAGCGTGATAAAATCGGACCAACTTCAATATGTCTTTAGATTTGATGTTTTCATTGCTTAGTCGAATAATAATACGCTAAAATATGGAACAGGTACTATACCGGGCAATAATTTACGTTGAGAGATTGTTTTTGGATCATTTATCCGATAAGATATACTTTCATGACCTTAAGCATACCCTTCAGACCATTAGAATTGCCAAAGAGATAGGAAAACAAAGTGGGTTAAGCGAGGTCGAACTATTCAAGCTTGAACTTGCTGCATTGTTTCACGATACGGATTATACCCAAAAATATATAGGACATGAAGAACAGAGTATGCGGATTGCAACTGATTTTTTGCGAAATGAAAATGTCGGACAGGAGATCATTGATGAGATATGCCGTTGTATAAGTGACACCAGATTTCCTCAATTTCCTACAGAAAAACTCGGAAGGATCTTGTGCGACGCTGATCTATATCATTTTTCTTTAAAGCATTATGTACTATATTCCCGAAAAACTTAGAAAGGAATGGGAAGTCATGCTAAACCTGTTTTATATACAGCGCAATGGAATTCTTTAAATCTAAAGCTCCTGATCTCCCACGAATAATTTGAACCCTATTCCAGGTCTGCATTTCAGTCAGGAAAACAGTTTAACATCTACAGACTTTCAGGTAATTGAGTTATTTTAAAGCCATTTGGGGCCTCTTTTGAAGGAACTTCAAGATGTCTTCAATATCTTAAACCATATTTGTCATTATGAAGATTCTAATCATTGAAGATGAACCCGGGCTGCAGCGTAGTATAGCACAGTATCTGCTCTCCCAGGGAAATTTATGTAGTGAGGCTTCAACTTATGCCGAAGCACTTGACCGCTTAGGTGCGTATGATTATGACTGCATTTTGCTCGATCTTACCCTTCCCGATGGGGAGGGACTTCAGATACTGAACTATCTTAAACGGATGAACAGGGTAGAAGGAGTGATTATTATTTCGGCAAGAAATTCCATTGATCAAAAAATAGAAGCCCTTAGCCTTGGAGCTGATGACTACCTGATCAAGCCCTTTCACCTCTCGGAGCTCAATGCCAGAATACTGGCTATTGTCCGTCGCAAAAGTGCTCATGGCGAAAGGCATATTGAATTTAATGAAATCAGAATAGATTTGGATGCTAAAGAGGTGCTTATAAAGGGCACGATAGTCTATTTGACAAAAAAAGAATTTGACCTCCTGCTTTATTTTGTTTCCAATAAAGGCAAGGTTATCTCTAAATCTGCTGCGGTAGAGCACATCTGGGGAGATGATTCTGATATGGCCGATAGTTTTGATTTCATTTATACCCATATCAAGAACATCAGGAAAAAACTGACAGATGCTGGAAGCAGAGATTATTTTCAGTCAGTATATGGTATCGGTTACAAATTCACGGAAGTATGAAGCTATTTACCAGATATAACAGGATACTGATGATGATTAGTCTTTTTGGACTGCTGCTGATCGGATTTCTTTTTTACCGGATGCTCGTATATTATCTTGATCAGCAGATTGACCATGATCTTGTGGAAGAGGTTATGGAGGTAAAGGAGTATTCTGCAGAAGGTAATTTTTATAAGCCCCATGAATTTGAGGACCTTATTGTTCAATATAAAAAAATCGAAAAGGCCAATCCTTCCAGTAGCTATGCTGATACCATATTCTATAATCCCCTTAAGCACCGGAAAGAAGCCGCAAGGTATCTTAAAACCGAACTCGAACTGGTTGGGCAGCCTTACCAGGTTCTGGTTATTGCTTCAAAATTTGAACGACAGGAACAGATCCGGAACATCTGTCTGATTATCCTGGTTCCGGTTGTGCTGCTGTTTGCGCTGGTGTTATTGGTAAACAGGCTTCTGCTCAGAAAAATCTGGACGCCTTTTGAGCAGCTTTTAAAAAATATTACCGTCTTTAATGTTAACCATGAGCGTCCCTATGAGCCTGTAGAGATGCCCGTTGCAGAATTCAGGCAATTGAACAAGGTGTTGGTAGCGCTTTCGGGAAAGGTGAAGTCTGATTATAACGAGATCAAGCTTTTCACCGAAAATGCTTCCCATGAAATGATGACGCCGCTTGCAGTAATCAACTCAAAGCTTGACAATATGCTCCAGTCCAATGTTTTGGGAAAAGAGGATGGCGAAACGCTTGTTGAACTGTATAAGGCAACTTCGCGTTTAACCAAGCTTAATCAATCCCTACTTCTTTTAGTGAAAATTGATAATAATTTATTGCAGGACGAGGAAAAAGTTAACCTCAAATCGCTTATCGAAGAAAAGCAGGTTTACTTCGAGGAACTTATCACAGAGCGGGATATTACCGTAGAAACCACATTGACCGACGTAAGCATTGCTGCAAGCAGAAGCTTAATTGAAATACTGATTAATAATCTTTTCAGCAATGTGATCAGGCATAACTACGATGGAGGTAAAATTGAGATAAGGTTGGAGGCAGACCAAATCGTGTTTGCAAACACAGGACACAACAAAGCTTTGGATCCGGAAAAAATATTTGACCGTTTTTATAAGGATAATACCTCAGAAGGTACAGGGTTGGGGCTTGCCATACTTAAACAAATATGTAACCGTCAGCATTACCAACTTAGTTATTTCTATCATCGGGACCTGCATACCTTCACTATAAAATTTAACCCTAAATAAGATCATATGGCCATTATCGAACCTACCAATCAAGAAATCGGAGCGAACAGAAAAGGAAAGAAATATGCTACGTCCACTCGCTTCTGGCACTGGGTAAATTTTATCGTCATCTCAGGATCCCTGCTCACGGTGCTGATTAACTCCACGCTCTTTGACCGATCGCAGCGTAGCTTTATAAAAGGCGAACTGATGAATGCCGGCGCATCAGTAAGTGAAAAGCAAGCAGGAGCGGTTACGCATGGACTGGAAGATCAGGTATGGAACATACACATCTATTTTGGCTATGCCTTAGCCGTGCTTTTTATTTTCAGGTTAATTGCTGAATTTTTTCTGCCTCCTTCAGAAAGGCTCTTTCCTAAGGTTCAAAAAGCTTACCAGGCTTATTTTATATTAAAAAAGGAACGTGAGGCTGCCAAGCACGAACTGGTGGTAAAAGGACTTTACATCGTTTTTTATCTTCTGCTTCTGATCATGGTTGTTAGCGGCCTGCTGCTTGCTTTTGAAGATTATACCGGCATTGCGCAAAATGTTAACCACAGCATAAAAGAATTCCACGGATTCTGTATGTATCTAATACTGGGCTTTATTGTACTTCATCTTTCAGGAGTATTTCTTGCCGAGCGAAAGAATGGAAAAGGAATTATTTCGGATATGATCAACGGAGGAGAAAATTGAAAAAGCTGATGAAAATAAATTGGATTCTGAGCCATGCTTAAAAGAACTGCTGTACTTGTACTGTGCTGTTATCTGTTTTCTTCTACGGAGCTTTCCCAGTTTTTAAAGCTGATCGGGCATTACCTTGAGCATAAGAATAAGCAAAAGGATTTATCTCTCTGGGGATTTTTGTGTGTCCATTACTTTAACGGCGATGTACGTGATGCAGACTATGAAAAGGATATGAAATTGCCATTCAAAACCTGTACTACTCAGGGACATGGGGAAACCCCCGTTCGCCTTGAAGTTGGCCGGGTAATCATTCCGGGCGATCCGGGCATTGAATTGATGCACCTCAAATCATTCTATTATAAATTCCCCGAAACCACTATACCCAGAGGCGGCATTTGGCAGCCACCAAAGTTGTGCCTGAGCGCTTGTGCACAATCTATCTGATGGTGCCAGGGATTAATTTTTATGATTTTTAAACATTTATTAAAAATTTTATGCTCAACAGGATAATAGAATTTTCTGTGCGTAATAAGCTCATTATCGGGCTGTTTATTTTTGCGCTCATCGGATATGGATTTTACGAGATCAAAAAACTGCCCATAGATGCAGTTCCTGATATCACCAATAACCAGGTTCAGGTAATCACCATTGCACCCTCTTTCGGTGCGACCGACATCGAAAGACTAGTTACTTTTCCCATCGAACAGGCCAATAGCAATATACCGGGGATGCTAGAGATCAGGAGCTTTTCGAGGTTTGGCCTTTCCCTGGTCACCATCGTTTTTAATGATGACACGGACATTTACTGGGCAAGGCAGCAAGTTGCAGAACGCCTGCAGCAAGTTCAGTCGCAAATTCCGCAGGGTATAGGAACACCGGAGCTTGGTCCGGTATCTACAGGTCTGGGGGAAATTTATCAATACGTTGTCCGGCCCGAAAAAGGTTATGAACATAAATATAAAGAAACCGACCTCAGGACCATTCAAGACTGGATAGTAAGAAGGCAGCTGCTCGGTGTTAAGGGCATAGCAGAGGTAAGCAGTTTCGGGGGCAAGCTTAAGCAGTATGAAATTGCCATCAACCCCAATAAATTGGCTTCTTTTGGCATTAACATGAATGATGTTTTCAGTGCGATTGACCGGAATAACCAGAATACCGGCGGCGCTTACATCGAAAAAGGTCCTTCGGTGCTTTTTATCCGTACCGAGGGACTGGTATCTACGGTAGAGGATATTGGAAATATCTCCATCAAAACGCCGCAGAACAGACCGCTATTTGTCCGGGATGTGGCTGAGGTCAAGCTTGGCTATGCTACACGTTATGGTGCAATGTGCTATAACGATCAAGGCGAAGTAACAGGCGCCGTTGTGATGATGCTGAAAGGGGCAAACAGCAGCGAGGTGATCAAGAACGTAAAGGATAGGATTGCCCAGATTCAGAAAACCTTGCCGAAAGGGGTTGTAATCGAACCATTTCTGGATAGAACCAAGATGGTGAACAATGCCATCGGTACGGTAGAAAAAAACCTGATGGAAGGTGCATTGATCGTTGTATTTGTACTTGTTCTGTTTCTGGGTAATTTCAGGGCGGGGCTGATTGTTGCTTCCATCATTCCCCTGGCCATGCTTTTTGCGGTGATTATGATGAATACCTTCGGGGTAAGCGGAAACCTGATGAGCCTTGGTGCACTGGATTTCGGATTGATCGTGGATGGTGCGGTAATTATTGTTGAAGCGGTGATGCACCAGCTTTCCCACCACAAGAAGTTTGCGACGCTTGATAAAATATCGCCGCAGGAAATGGACGGACAGGTGGAGCAATCTGCAGGCAAGATGATGAACAGCGCGGTATTTGGGCAGATTATTATTTTGATCGTTTACCTCCCGATTTTTACCCTGCAGGGCATTGAGGGAAAAATGTTCAAGCCAATGGCGCAAACAGTGGCCTTTGCGCTGCTGGGTGCCTTTATCCTCTCGCTCAATTACATTCCCATGATGAGTGCACTGTTTTTGAGCAAAAAGATTAAGCACAAAGCCAATTTTTCTGACCGCATGATGTCCGGACTGGAAAATGCATATCATAAAACGCTATCCAGGGTAATTGCTTTTCCAAAAACGGTACTATTAACGGTACTCTCTTTATTTGTACTCGCAGTGATTACCCTCACATTTCTTGGGGGCGAATTTATTCCGGCTCTGGAAGAAGGCGATTTTGCCGTAGATACCAGGGTACTCACCGGAAGCAGTATTTCTACAACGATAGAAAGTACACAAAAGGCTGCGCATATCTTAAAAACCCAGTTTCCGGAAGTAGAAAAAGTGGTCACCAAGATTGGAAGCGGCGAGGTGCCGACTGATCCCATGCCAATGGAGGCCAGTGATATGATGGTCATATTAAAGGATAAAAAAGATTGGACATCAGCAAAGACATTCAATGAGCTTTCTGAAAAAATGGGCAAGGCGCTGGAAGCAGTGCCCGGCATTACCGCTGGATTTCAGTATCCGGTGCAGATGCGCTTTAATGAGCTGATGACCGGAGCCAGGCAGGACGTGGTGTGCAAGATTTTTGGGGAGAATCTGGATACCTTAGCCATATTTGCAAAACAGCTTGGTTCGGTGATTGCTTCTGTAGATGGTGCCCAGAATCTCTTCATTGAACCGGTAACCGGAATGCCACAGGTAGTGATTTCTTACAATAGAGCAGTGATTGCTCAATATAACCTGGATATTTCGGAGGTGAATAAGATCGTGAACATCGCATTTGCCGGCCAGAGTGCTGGACTTATTTTTGAAGGGGAGAAGCGTTTTCAGCTTGTGGTGAGACTTGATGGGGAGCAGCGCAAAAACTTGGGAGACATTCAGAACCTTTTAATACCAATACCTGCAGGGACGCAGATACCTTTATCTCAGCTTGCAAATGTCGAAATCAAAAACGGCCCCAACCAGATTCAGCGTGAGGATGCCAAAAGGCGATTGGTTGTCGGTTTCAACGTAAGGGGAAGAGATGTGCAGACCATTGTTAATGAACTGCAGGAAAAGGTAAATGCCAAAATTAAATTTCCCCCAGGCTATTACGTTACTTATGGAGGTGCATTTGAGAATTTGAATGCCGCCAAAAAAAGGCTGATGGTTGCTGTACCAGTATCTTTGGTATTGATATTTATCCTGCTGTTTTTTGCTTTTGGTTCGGTTAAACAGGGACTGCTTATCTATTCAGCAATTCCACTATCTGCTATAGGTGGGATTTTCTTTCTTGCGCTGCGCGGAATGCCTTTCAGCATTAGTGCCGGGGTTGGCTTTATCGCTCTTTTTGGTGTTGCAGTATTGAACGGGATTGTGCTCATCGCGGAGTTTAACAGGCTTAAAAAAGAAGGCATGACAAACTTAAGGGAAATTGTACTTAAAGGAACCAGCCTGAGGTTGAGGCCAGTTATGATGACCGCGTTTGTGGCATCTCTGGGTTTTTTGCCCATGGCCCTAAGCAATGGTGCTGGTGCAGAAGTGCAAAGACCATTGGCCACAGTGGTTATTGGAGGTCTTATGGTAGCTACATTTTTGACACTTTTTGTTCTGCCGGTACTCTACATCCTGTTTGAAAAGGGGATCAAATTCTCCTTTGGAGCTAAGAAGCTCATCATTATCGGTTTTCTGATACTTCTTTCTGCAGGTAAGGTAAATGCCCAACAGCCTATCTCGCTTTCGGCATCGATAGATACCGCGATGAAAAATAGTCTGATGATTAAAAATCAGGCACTACTCATCAAATATCAACAGCAGCTTATCAAAACTTCGGGCGTAATGCCCATGGCCAATCTAACAGGCGAGGTCGGACAGCTAAACAGTGCCTATACCGATAACAGGATCGGAATTTCCCAGTCTTTCAGTTTCCCATCCGTATATGCAAAACAGCGAAATCTACTTACTTTAGAAGCGGAGCAGGCAACCTTAAACGCTACACTAAAAGCAGCCGAGCTTAAGCGGACATTAGCTGAAGTGTTTGATCATTTTTTATATTTAAAAGAAAAGGAAAAACTGATAATGAAAAGTGATTCCCTTTACAGCCAGTTTTTGGATAAGGCAAAAATCCGTTTTAAGGTAGGGGAAAGCAATATCATGGAAAAGGCGACAGCTGAAACGCAGAAAGCTTCAGTAGGATTTCAGTTAAGTCAGCTCCGTCAGGAAATGGAAACCTTGTTGCTCCAGTTTCAGGTACTACTCAATAGTGGTAATAGGTTTTATCCTGCGGGCAAAATTGAAAAGAAAAAACTACGTGAAAATGTGGGAACTTTGGAAGTGGATCAAAATTATACCTTGAACATTTATGAGCACCAAAAGCTCATCAGCAAGGCACTTACCAAGGTAGAGCAATCAAAACTGCTTCCGGATATTACCCTTGGCTACTTCAATGCCTCCATGAAAGGGATGGGTGCTGACGACCGTTATTATAATGGCAATAAACGTTTCCAGGCCGCACAGGTAGGTATTGGTATCCCTATTTTTAGCGCTGCCCAGAAAGCGAAAATATCATCTGCCAGGATTAATGAAGATGTAGCCATTTCCACTTTTGAGCAGCAGAAACAACAACTGTCACTGCAGCTAGAGACAGCAAAAAAGCAATATCAATACGGACTGGAAAATGTGGAACATTATGAAAAAACGATGCTGAAAAATGCAGACCTGATTAGCCTCACCGCCAGTCAGCAGTTTGTTAACGGAGAAATCAATTACCTGGAATGGGGTATGCTTGTAGGGCAATCCATCACGATCCAGAGCAATTACTTAGATCTTATTAAAACCTTAAATCAGACCGTTATCCAGTTAAACTATTTAACCGCCAGAACACAATGAAAAATTTAATTCCAATCTTCGTCATATTACTTCTAACGGCCTGCGGCCAAAAGGATGCAGCGCCCGAAAAGGTAGCAAATAACACGGATCAACCTGATGTAGTGATTCTAAATACCGCTCAGTTAAAAAATGCAGGTATACAAACAGGTCAGATAGAAAATCAAAATATTGCTGAAGTGATCAGGGTAAACGGGAGCATAGATGTACCGCCCCAGAATATGGTTTCTATAAGTATGCCACTTGGAGGCTATCTGCGTTCTACCAAGCTATTGCCAGGTATGCATGTGAGCAAGGGGGAAGCCATCGCAGAAATGGAAGATCAGCAGTATATTCAGATGCAACAGGATTACCTGACGATAAAGGCTAAACTTGAATTTGCCCAGCGGGAATACCTCCGTCAGAAAGAACTGAACCAGAGCCAGGCAAGTAGCAATAAGGTATTTCAACAGGCAGAGGCGGACTATAAAACGCTGCGTATCAGTTTGGGCGCTTTAGCTGAAAAACTGAGTCTGATTAATATCAATGCATCTAGGCTTACCGAGCGGAATATTTCCAGAAAAATAAATATATACTCTCCCATCACCGGCTTTGTTTCAAAGGTTAATGTGAACATCGGTAAATATGTAAACCCCTCTGATGTGCTTTTTGAGCTGGTGAATCCAACAGACATCCACCTCAATCTAAAGGTTTTTGAAAAGGATCTGCCAAAGCTGGCCATTGGCCAAAAACTCAAAGCTTACAGCAACAATTTTCCCGAAAAAAAATATGATTGTGAGATTATTCTAATCAGCAAAGATCTGTCTACAGACCACTTGGCGGAGGTTCATAGCCATTTCGAAAACTATGATCAGGCGCTGATCCCGGGAATGTATATGAATGCAGAGATACAGGTAAACAATAATCGATCGTCTACGGTTCCCGATGAGGCGCTGGTTGATTTTGAGGGCAAGCAATACATCTTTTTCTCGATCGGCCCTGGTAGGTTTAAGATGACTCTGGTAGAGAGTGGTAAAAGCGAGTCAGGAAGTACTGAAATCAAACATCCGGAAACATTGAGTGGAAAACCGATTGTGATCAAGGGGGCTTACACACTGTTGATGAAACTTAAAAATAAAGCAGATGAGTAATCCATATTATGAACAGCAGGGAGATTTTTCTGGCTCTCTGGATTGTGATCTTTGGGATGATGGATATTTATCCCCTTAATATGTGTAGTTGCATTTCTTCATCCCAGGGATACGCAGGAGGAGCGACCTCAAGGCAAGGAAATTCCTGTCAAATTCCAAGCCTTTTTACGTACTGCTCGATCCAAGGACTGAAGCACTTCTCGCACAGCTACAGGTGCTGATTACGATCCGGAGAAATACGCAGGTTATTTAAAAAAAAAGATTGGAGACTTTTCAAAGAATAAATAAATACTGCGATGGGAAACAGCGGAAAATTAAGGTTACCTTACAGAAAATCAGCTGATATGACAGGATTGAGTTTACGGTTTTTCTTTTTTCTATTAATTTTTTTGCCGTTTTTTACTACCTGCATGGCGCAGCAGCTTTCACTTTCAGTAGATCTAATTGATTCCACGGTTTTAAATCTTTCCGGGGTGAAGGGAAAACATAACCCGTTCGATGCCTCTATGCTTTATGCGACTTCAGCAGCCATCATCGGTCTTTCTACACACTTTGTAAAGCAGGGAGACGCCGCCTGCGACCCGATGGGATATAACTCTTTCCATCGGGACATAACACCTCGGCATTTGCAGCAGCAGAGTTCCTTGGTCAGGAATATCGGGACATCAGTCCATGGTACGGCTATGCAGGATATTTCGTTGCTACTGCTACCGGTACGCTTCGGATGTATAACAACAAGCACTGGTTAAGTGACGTGGTCGCCGGAGCTGGTTTTGGCATTGCCTCAACCAAGATTTTATATCTGGTTTATCCTTACATCAAAAGGCTGTTTATGCCTAAAAAGCAATCCGGTCTCTTTTTCCCCTTATTTTCAGGATGGCACCACAGCCCCGATGATTTATGGTAGGTTTTAGGAAGTATAAGCCAGCTTCTAAATGTCTACAGAATGTTATCCTAGATTCGTTTACGGCTTCGGGCCTTTACCTAAAAATCAAAAGTTATGGAAGAGCAAAAAAGGTCATTACAGGAAAAGTTTTTGCTCTACGCTTTAGCAGCCATTATATTGATCCGGATTTTATCTGTATTTTTTATGGGACCGATGCCGCAAGATGCCTATTATTACCTGTACAGTCAGCATCCATCGCTTTCCTATTTTGATCATCCTGCTGCAATTGCAGTACTTTTAAGGTTTTTTACTTGGGTTTTTGGCTCCAATGTGGTAGCTATAAAACTTGCTGATTCAGTCCTAACGATAGGAACAGTTCTGCTTTTCTATAAGCTTGCCCTTTCATTTTATCCCAAAGCGCAGGCAGTCCGCTCAACAATCCTGCTGCTCTCCACGCTGATGGTCAGCATACTCTCGCTGGTTTCAACGCCCGATACGCCGCTTATTTTTTTCTGGACACTATCTTTACTTTTGCTTCGCAGGGCCCTGAGGATGGATAAAACTGGCTACTGGATATTCAGTGGAATTGCCATGGGACTGGCCTTTGATAGCAAATATACCGCCGTTTTTTTACCATTTGGACTGNGAATGGAGAAATAAACTTTTGTATTATCCTAAATTTCTGTTGATTGACCAGTTTTTTTGTTGTAAATTTTTTAGGTGCCCTTGGTTTAGCGTGCATAAAATGAATTACTATCAAGTAATTGAAAATCCTCAGCTTATTTTCTGAAAATTAGATCTGCATAATTTGCTTGAAAGAGGTTAAAGCAAAGTTGCTTTATTGCGTTCCGCTTCAAAAAAAGTATCTATAGCCAGATTTGGTTTGTCATGTGATGCTGCAACGGCTAATCGGTCGCAACGTTCGTTCTCTGGGTGGTCATTGTGGCCTTTAATCCATATAAATTTTACTTTGTGTAGTTTGTACAGTTCTAAGAATCTTAACCAAAGGTCTTTGTTTTTCTTATCCTTAAAGTTTTTGGTAACCCATCCGAAAACCCATTTCTTTTCTACCGCATCTACCACGTATTTAGAGTCTGAATAAACAGTTACTTGTTGGTTTAAGCTTTTAAGTGCTTCTAGCCCTTTAATTACGGCAAGTAGCTCCATACGGTTATTAGTTGTCATTCGAAAACCACCACTTAGTTCCTTATAATGCTGACCTGCTCTTAAAATTGTACCCCAACCACCTGGTCCGGGATTTCCGCTAGCTGCACCGTCTGTATAAATTTCTATCATAAACTTCGTAAAGTTATGTTTTTGGGTTGAAAATAGCTGCTTTGCTTTGTTTTTATAAGCTTATTTAAAATTCAAATAATTGAATAATAACTAATTAAAAAAATCTTGTCAATTCTTTGAAAAAAATATTTGCATAAAATATTAAAAGTCGTACTTTTGTGACACCAAAAAATACGGTGGTTGTAGCTCAGTTGGTTAGAGTATTGGTTTGTGGTGCCGAGGGTCGTGGGTTCGAGCCCCATCAGCCACCCCCTGTTGGTCCAGAGTCTTTTTTGAAGACTCTGGACCATTTTTTTTTACTTCTAATTCCTTGTTTTTCAGGTAGATATGGCTCGCTAGTTCGTTCATAAATGTGGTTCGATGTCGGTCTCCATCGTATACTATTTTTTCTTGGAAAATGCAGCTAATGAGGTATCTCTTACCTTCAACATCAGCATTGTCAAAAAACATATCTAAATTCTTTAAATTAACCAATGCTTGCTCAGCAATTGACTTAATATCTAAAATTTCTGAGTTTTTATTGTTTATTTCTCCTAACCTGGATTCTAGTCTGTTTATTTTCTCACTAATTTCAATTTTTATAGTCCTAAAATCTACCGCATCTATTTCACTATTAAGTAAGAGATCTCTTGCCTTATCTATTTTTTTATTTTGATCATGAATCTGACTTATGTATAATTTCTTTTCATCCAAAATTGAACCTACCTGGTTATGATAAGCATCGGCGATTGTTTGAACAAAAACTTCTTGGAAGCCTTTCTTGGGGAGATATTCCAAAAGATCCTGTAAGAAAGCCTCATTAGTGGAGTTGCTCGCTGGTTTCAACGCCCGATACGCCGCTTATTTTTTTCTGGACACTATCTTTACTTTTGCTTCACAGGGCCCTGAGGATGGATAAAACTGGCTACTGGATATTCAGTGGAATTGCCATGGGACTGGCCTTTGATAGCAAATATACCGCCGTTTTTTTACCATTTGGACTGCTGTTGTTTTTGCTGCTTTCTGTTTCCCACCGTAGACTTCTTACTACGGTCTGGCCATGGCTTTGCCTTATGGTGATGATCCTAGTTTCTGCGCCGGTCATCGTCTGGAACTTTCAGCATGATTTTGCTTCCTTTGCTTTTCAGGGATCCCAGCGTATGGGACAATTATCCGCATTTACAGTAAAGCCCAAATTCATATTTGGACTGCTGGGCCATCAGCTTGCGCTTTTGATGCCCGTACTTTTTATTACCCTTTTCTATGGCCTTTATATCCTGGTGAAAAGGTACGGTAAGAAATCTGCCGAAATGCCTGTAAACGATCTGTTTCTGCTAAGCTTTTTTCTCCCGGTTTTCCTTTTGTTTATTTTGATTTCCCCTTTATACTGGGTCAAGATCAACTGGATGATGCCAGCCTATATCTCTGGTATACTCTGGG